>JBBQIO010000564.1:0-3410 GCA_038325015.1 Polyangia bacterium | reverse complement strand
GGCACAGCGGGCGCGACTCCTCGAACAGGCGGGGCGCGATCGCGAAGCGCTGGTGCTGTGGCGCGGCATCGACAGCGTTGAGGCCAAAGAGCACATTGCGATCTTGGCGCACCGCGACGCGGCGCAAAAGCGCGCGCTCGGCGATCTGCCGGCTGCGTGGCCACTGCTCGAAGAGTCGCTGCTCGGCCGCCCGGACGACGAAGAGACGCTCGGCTGGATGCTGCTCGATCGCTCGCCGGCCGAGGGGCTTGCAGCGGTGGCAGCGGTGGCGGCGCGGCTGCGTCCTTCGGATGGCGCGCTGATCCTCGAGCGCGCGGCCGCACTGTGGCCGCGGTCGCCGGGCGCAGCCGCCGAGCGTCGCGCGGCGCTCGAGCAGTCTCTGGCGTTGTGGCCGCGACCGTCGACGTTGGTGGCTCTGGCTGCGGGCTCCGAGCCCGACCGCGCCAAAGAGCAGCTTCGCCAGGCACTGCAGATCGATCCCGGCTGCGTCGAGGCCGCGCTCGCGCTCGCCGCGGCGCCGACCGTGCTGGCGACCGACGCAATCGCAGTGCTGGAGACCGCGTGGTTGCGACGCACTCCCGACGATCGCACGCCCGGGGATCGCGCGCAGCTGTCGGCGGCGCTCGGCGCGCTCTATCGAGACCGCATGTCGGCACCCGCGCCGGCCCGCGATTTTTACCGCCGCGCCGCCGACGAATCGCTTCCTGGACAGCCGTGGCGTGCCGACGTGCTGCGCGCGCTGGCCGCGCTCGAGCAAGCGCTCGACCGACACTCGGCGGCCGAAGAGGTGCTGCAGCTCTTGATCAAAGAGGGTGCGGCTGTGCCGACCGATCTCCGTCATCTCGCCGAGCTGTACCTCGACCGGGGTGCCGGACAGGAGGCAGCGGAGCTTTTGGCCGAGGTGCCTTCGTCGACCGATCTCCTGTTTCGCGCGCTCGAGACCGCCGGCCGGCTGCGGGAGCTGATCGACCGGCTGGAGGCCGAGGCGCTGCGCCGCACCGACGACGGAGCGCGCGCTCTCTTGATCCGCGCCGCGATGCTCGCCGAGCGCATCGGCGACATTGCGCGTGCCGCCCTGCTCTATCAACAGGCCATCCCGCTCGGCCCCGCAGATGCCGATCTTTGGCTTCGCCTGGGTGCGCTGCAGAACGGTCCGCTCGGCCGCATTGACGACGCCGCGACCTCGTTCACGCGCGCGCTGGCCGTCGACCGAGCGCGAACCGAGGTGCTGCTGCCACTGGGCGACTACCACTTCGCGCATGAAGAATGGGCACCGGCACGCGACTACTACCTGCAGGCGCTCGCCCGCGTCGCGCTGTCCAGTGACGCGGCCCGTAGAGTGCGTCTGCAGCTGGCGGAGATCGCGCGCCGCACGGACGACATCGCCGGTGAGGTGACCGCGCTTGAGGCGGCTCATGCGCTGGGCGCGCCGCGCATCGCCCCGCGACTGGCGGAGCTCTATCGCCAAAGCGGAAATCCGCGACTGGGTCCGCTGCTGTGCAGCCTGGCTGCACAAGTAACCGGACATGAGCGCGCCGCCCTCTTGCGCGAGGCTCTGCCTTTCATCGATAGCGGCCAGGCCGACGAGGTTGAGACGCAGCTCCTCGAAGCCGACCCCTCCGACGCCGAAGTCCAGGTCCGCGTGCTCCGACGCTTGCGTGCCGACCCGGAACGGCTGCGCGCCATGGTCATGCGGCTTCGTCAAGGTGGTGTGGCAGTGCATTTGGAGCCGGCCACCGAGAGGGCCCTCCTGCGCGCAGAAAAGCGCCACGCCGAGCTGCTTGTGCATTACGACAACGCGCTGCAGGCCGGTGCTTTTGGCAGCGACGACGAGCGACGCGAGCTGGAGCTGGCGGCGATCGACGTTTTGGCCGGCCCGCTGGCGCAGCCGGTCGAGGCGGCGTTCCGCTTGCGGCGCATCTTCGACCGCGATCACGATCGGCGCCTGTTGCCCCGCGCCCGCCAGCTGTTCGTCGACGCGCAGCTGTACGACGAGGCGCGCAGCTGCCTGTCCGAAGAGCAGCAGCGTGCGGCCCCATCGGACGCGCTCAATCTGGCGCTGGACGAAGCCGAGCTGCTACTGCTGCTCAACCGCGACGATGAAGCCCTCGCCATCCTCGACGGTGTGTTGCGCCGCGAGCCACGCCACGGTCGCGCCCGATTGCAAATGGGACGCCTGCTTGCGCGCCACGGCGACGCCAATGCCAGCCTCGAGCATCTCGTGGTCGCCATCGAATCGCCGGACCTGGCGCCGGCGCAGGCCGCCGAAGCGGCACTGTCGGCGGCCGAGCTATTCGGCGCTCGCGGGGAGCCCGAATCCGAGGAGCGCATGTTGCGGGTGGCGCTCTCGGTCGATCCCGGCAACCTCCGTGCGCTCGAGGGCCTGATCGCGGTCGCGGCGCTGCGCGACGACGCCGAGCGCCAGGTCGAGCTCCTCGGTCGGGCGATGCAGGTGGCCACCGACCGTCCGGCGCGGGCTCGATTTGCGCTGCAGCGCGCGCATCTTTATCAGGCGCTCGGCCGCGACTACGATGCCTATCGCGCGTTTCGTGAAGCGGTGGCCTGCGACCCGCAGCGGCTAGATGCGATTCGTCCACTCGGCGAGATGGCCGAGGCGCGCGGTGAATGGGCGCTCGTCGCCGAGCTTCGTTATCAGGAGATAGCCGCCACCACCCGGGCGAAGGAGCGCGCGGTGCTGCACGAAAAGCTGGCGCGGCTGTTCGACGAAAAGCTCGGCGAGCCCGAAGAGGCGGTGCGCAATTTCGAGCAGGCGATCGCGCTGTACAACGACGGCGGTCATGGCGACGACGTCGCCGCGCGCGGCCCGCTCACCGAGCTGGTCCGCCTGCACGCGGCGCAGCAGCGATTCGATCTGGCGGCCGTCGCGGCGGAGCGTTTGGCGTTCCTGTCGGCCGAGCGATCCGCCGAACGCACCGAAGGTTTGCTGGCCGCCGGACAGTGGTGGTTGCAGGCCGGCGACGACGAGCGCGCGCGCGCCCGTTTTGCCAACGCGACGCAGTCGAGCGCCGCGGGAAGCGATCTGGGGCGCCGGGCGGACGAGGCGCTGCTGCAGCTCACCGCGCGGTCCGGCGATCTGGGCGAGCTGCGCCGTCGGCTCGAAGAGCGCCTGGCCCTGGCGCCGCCGGGCGAAACCCGACGCCACCTCCTGGCGCAGCTCCTGGAGCTGGCCGAGCAGCTCGGCGACGTCGAAGCGCTCGACCGTCGATCTTGGGAGCTGCTGGAGGAGGCGCCCTCCGATACTCTGGCCTTCCTTGCACAGCGCCGCGTCACCGAGCAGCGCAATGACCTGCCCGGACTGGCGCACCTTTTGCGGCGCCGCGCCGATGTGCTCAGCCAGGCCTCGCCCGACTCGAGCGACGAGCACCGGGCCGAGCGCGCCTCGTTGCGCT
>JBBQIO010000563.1:0-3410 GCA_038325015.1 Polyangia bacterium | reverse complement strand
CCGGCTCGCACGCCAACAGCGTCCCGGCGTCGCACGGCGACATCGCCGTGACCACCGAGTAAACCGCGATCGCGTGATTGCCGACCTGCTGATAGTTGAACGTAAGGTCGGCGGCTGCGGTCAAGTGCACCTTCAGTGCAGCGGTCTGCCCGCCCGGCGCCGTGGCGCACGGCACCACTGCGTGCACCCCTTCCATCGCGGTTTGCAGCAGTGCAAAGGTGGCCTTGCCGGTCAGCGGCAGCGGGTTGAGGATCTTTTCCGGCATGCACGCGCTTTTGGCGCAGTAGGGTGAGGTCGCGCAGCGACGATCCGAGCAGACGTTGCCGCCGGCGGCGCAGTTGACCAGCTGGCGGTCGTCGTTGACCGAAATAGTCAGCTGCATCTGCCCCTCTTCGCCGGGCTCGAACGCCTGCACGATGACGTTAAAAGTGCCGGGCTGAAGGTTCGGGACCTCGTAGCCGCAGCCGAATGGCAAGGTCGCCAGATCCGCGCACACGATGTCGTTGGTGCTGCACTGGTCACGCGGGCTCAGCTCTTGATGGAGATCGATGACCTCGTTGCCGGTGTAGGTGCAGTCGAAGCCGATGCCGATGCCGCCCGACGGTCCGGGCGACGCGACGCTGAACTGAATGACCTCGGCCTTGCCGCCGCCCTGGCTGCACTTGGTCGTGTAGCCGTTCTTGCCGCTGGTGGCGATGTTCAGACTGACGTTGGCCGATTGGCCGACTTCGATGTCGCCGAGCTGCACGTCCGGCATGCAGAACGGCCCGGTGCAGCCGCCGACGCCGAAGCACTGTGGGTCGGCGCAGTCGATGAGGCCGTTGTTGTTGTCGTCGATGCCGTTGGTGCACAGCTCGACGCCGGTGTAGGCGAAGGCGCGGATGGTGGCGTCGATGTGCCCTTCGTCGCCCGGCGCGGTGGCCTTGAAGATGAGCTCGTAGTCGCCCGCCGCAAGCTCGGTCCAGGCCACGTTGTCGCGGCTGCGGCCCGACGGGTCGTAGCAGCTCCGCTGGTCGGCGTCGCAGGGTTCACCCGCCGGCGGGCTGAAGAACAGGCCGACCACGTGGTCGCCCGTCTGATCCCAATTCATCTCGACCCCGGCGGCCTGGGCGAGCGAGAATTTGACCACCACGTTCTGTCCGCCCGCCGTCGACTCGCAGCTCAGCGTGTCCGACGTGTTGCCGGAGGTGGTGTTGAAGCTGATCCTGGCCGGCGTGCCGTTGGCCACCAGCGTCCCGACGTTGATGTCGGGGTTGCACTCTTGGTTGGCGCAGTTGGGTGCGCTCAGGCACTGCGGATCGGCGCAGTCGATGAGTCCGTTGCCGTTGTCGTCGATGCCGTTGTTGCAGATTTCCTGCGCGGATGGCGTCGAGAGCGTGACGCTCAGTGGCCCTTCGCCGAGCACCTCGAACGACTGCACGATGACGTAATACAAGCCGGCGGGCAGGCCGGTGTACGTGTGCATTCCGCTTGGCGCCAGCTTCGGATCGTAACAGGCGTTGTCGACCGGGTTCGCGGCGCACCCTTGATTGACGCCTGCTTGATACAGGCCGAAGACGTGGTCCTCGCCGGCCCCTTGCATGTAGCTGAGCGTTACCTCGGCCGGACCGCTGAGCTGGAATTGACCAACGACCATGCCGCCCCCCGGCGGGGCGCAGGGCGTGGTCGTAACCGCTGTGGTGCCCGTCGTATTGATCGCTTTGGTCGACGTCGAGTTCATCGGCGCGAGCGTGCCGAAGTCGACCGTCGGATGGCACTGCAGGTTCTTGCACACCGGCTGGTCGGCACAGGTCGGGTCGGTGCAGACCGGTGGCTTCGGGCACATGTGCATCATCTGACAGCCCGGGAAGTCTACGCATGCCGGGTCGGCGCAGTCGACGAGGCCGTTGTCGTTGTCGTCGATGCCGTTGTTGCACACCTCCGTGCCGAGGACGTGGCAGCGCGGATCACCGACGCACGCCGGCAACGGGCAGTTGATCGGATTGCCGCAAAAGACTCCGCCGTCGGTAGCGCCGCCGTCGGAGATGGCGCAGGCCGGCGTGCCCTGACAGAAGCCGCACGCGCAGCAGCCAAGACCGCTCGGGCAGTTGTTCATGGCGCAGATCGGCGGGCAGCTGCCGCCGTCGCCGAACATGCCCCCGTCCTTGAGGCCGCCGTCGCCGAACATGCCGCCGTCCCCGTGGCCGCCGTCGCCGAACATGCCGCCGTCCGCGCGCCCGCCATCGCCCTGACCGCCGTCGACCGGCCGAACGCAACGTCCGTTGTGGAGCCAGGCTGGCGGGCAATCTTCCGGTGAGGTTCCGAACGTGGTCGAGCGACCGCAGCCGGCGCCCGCCAGGATGAGAATCAAAGATGCGAGGGTCGCGTGATTAAGCGACCGCGAAAAGCGCAACGACATAAGGTGCCTCCGACTTTAAAATCGCCGCCTGTACCTGGTTTGGAACGAGCGCGCAATGTATCACACGCGGCGCGGACCCCGGCCGATCGGCCGGCGGACGGCAGTGCGCAGGGCCACGTGCGAGCCTTGGGGCGGCCGCGGCGTCGACCCGCTCGGACCGAGCAAAAGCAGGTGCTCCTTGCGGCGTGGGCGTGGACCCACCGTCGGTGGCGAGACGGCGGCCGCAGCGGTCGGACGCGGGCCAAAGAGCGGACGGTCCTGGCTGGCGGCGGCCCAAACGGTCAGCTTGGCGCGCTCGGCGGCTTTGTGGAGGGCGATGTCACCGGGGATGACCTCGTCGCCGATCATCGAATCGCCGATCACGACAAACGCCAAGCCGGTGGCGCTCAACACCCGGCCCAGCTCGCCGACGCACTGACCGATTTCGCTCCGCCACTGCGCCCGTGCCGCGGCTGGCGAACGCGCATGACGACGCGCCCCGATCTCACGCTCGGCGAAGCGCGCCGCGTCGCCGCCGAGCCAACCGAGGCGCCGCGCGTGCTGTTCTACGTAATCGTACGTGCCCAGGTAGGGCGGCGACGTGATCACGAGATCGACACTGTGGTCGGCGATGTGCTCAAGGTGGCGGGCATCGCCGAGCCGGACGTCCGGCGCCGGCGTGCCTGGAGCGATCCCGTCGGCGAAGCGGGTGAGCTGGCCGGCCAGCTCCTCGGCGCGTCGGGCGAACAGTCGACTGGGCAGCCCTTTGGCGATCGAGCGCTCGACCAGCTCCGTCGAGGTGTCGGCGCGCTGCCGCGATACTTTGATCACCACCGAGGTCAAGATCAGCGCCAGCGTCTCTTTGAGCGGTGCCGAGGCGCCTTCGAGCGCATGGATCTCCTGGTGCAGCCCGACCAGCTCGCGAAAGACATGCGGCGCGTAAAACGACGGGTCGTCGAGCTCCTCACCCGACGTGCGGGTGCGCGCCCGACGCTCGACCCGGGAGCGGCTGCGATCGGCGACCAGGTTGGCG
>JBBQIO010000562.1:0-3410 GCA_038325015.1 Polyangia bacterium | reverse complement strand
CGCACCAGTGGTCGAACAGGAACGATCCGGTCAAGAGCGGCGCAACCGCGTCGAAGAGCAGCGTGACGATCGTCGACAAAAGCTGGCGCCAGCGGTAGCGATCGGCCGCCTGCCGACTGACCAGACGCGTGGTCAGGCGCTGCTGCGCGTTGATCGTGTCGTCGAGGGCCCGCCACTGTGACTTGAGCTGTTCGAGGTCCATGTTTATTTCTCCCATTCGGTTTGTAGCCGCTTCTTGATACGCGACAGGCGCGTCGTCACATTGGTCGCCGTCAGCCCCATGATGTCGGCGATCTCGGCGCTGCTCTGCTCGTCGAGGTAGAGCAGCACCAGCGCGCGGTCGAGCTCGTCGAGCGCGGCGACCTTTTCCTGCAGCCGGCGCAAGTCGGGAGATGCCGCGACCGTCGCGTCGCCGACGTCGAAGCCGAGCTCGCCAAGCGGCACCAGGTCGCGCTGCCGCCGCGACTCATGGCGATAGAACGAGATCGCGACGTTCATGGCCACGCGATACATCCACGTCGAAAAGCGCTGACGCTCGTCATAGCGCGGCCAGGCGCGCCACAGCTGCAGGATCATCTCCTGCACCAGATCGCCGCGGTCGTCCGGCGCCCGACAGTAGCCGTTGGCTATCTTGTACAGAATACCCCGGTGCTCACCGAGCCGTCCGAGGAACTGGGCATCATCGCGCATGACAAACCGTGATTCGCGCAACCCCGGCCATTGTCACAGGGAGTTGGTTCGATTGGTCCGGGATTAGCTGCACTTTCCCGAACGGCACGACACGCCTTTGCCGCAGTCCGAGTCCGAGCCGCAGCTGCCGTCGGCGGCGTTGGCGCATTTGCCGGAGCGGCAGCTCGCCCCGCCACAATCGGAGTCCGAGCCGCACGAGCTGTTGGGCGCGGTCGCGCACTTGCCCGAGCGGCAGCTCACGCCGTGACCGCAGTCGGAGTCCGAGCCGCAGCCGCCACCGCCACTGGCGCATTTGCCCGAGCGGCAGCTGCCGCCGCCGCAGTCCGAGTCCGAGCCGCACGTGCCGTCGGGGGCGTTGGCGCACTTGCCAGAGCGGCAGCTGGCGCCGCCACAGTCGGAGTCCGAGCCGCACGAGCTGTGGGGCGCGGTGGCGCACTTGCCCGAGCGGCAGCTGACGCCGCGGCCACAGTCGGAGTCGGAGCCGCATGAGCTGCTTGCGGCGGCCGGCGTGGCGAACAGCAAAAAGAGAGCGGCCAAAGACGAAGCGAACAGGGTCGTTGTTTTCATAGGGCCACGTTGTTCGATGGTCGGCGACCTCGTCAACCGCCAAGTAGTGCTAGGTTCCGCCCATGCGGCAGGTGCTTTTCCTCATGTTGACGGCCGTTGGCGTCATCGGGTGTGGAAGCCCCGCGGCGCATCCGCCCGCGCCAGCGGACGCAGGCACACCGGCCGGCGCGAAGGACGCCGCTGCCCTCCTCGATGGCAGCATCGACCTAGCGATGTCCGCGACCATGCTCGGCGCGACCCTCGGGGCGAACGGCATCACCTTTCGCGTTTGGGCGCCGCACGCCACCACTGTGCGTGTGACCGGCGACTTCGCCGACGCGCCGCTCACGATGACACCGACGGCCGACGGCGTTTTCCAAGCGACCTCGACGGCGGCGCATGTAGGTAATAGCTACGCCTATGCGCTCGACACGCCGAATGGCACCATCGCGCGCCTCGATCCCTACTGCCGTCAGCTCAGCAGCACCACGACGTGCGCATTGATTGATCCCGCGTCCTACGCATGGAACAAGAAGATCTTCGTACGCCCGGCACGCGCCGACACGGTCGTCTACGAGCTGCATGTCGGCAGCTTTGCCGTCGCCGGTGGCGCCGCCAATGGCACGTTCGCGTCGGCCGCCTCCGCGCTGCCCGGCCTCGCCGATCTCGGCGTCGACGCCATCGAGCTCATGCCCGTGCAGAGCTTCGGCGGCGGTTCCGAGGGCTGGGGCTACAACCCTCAGCTCTACTTTGCGCCCAAGTCGACCTATGGGTCGGCCGACGATCTGCGCGCGCTGGTCGACGCCGCGCACCAGCAGGGAATTGCAGTGTGGATGGACACGGTGGTCAATCATTGCGACGCATGGAGTAGAGCGCCACTGCACTGCTTCGACGGCTCGTGCGCAGCGGGCAGTGCCGGCATCTATTTTTTTCCGGCCGGCGCGTACGCGACCACGCCTTGGGGGCCGCGTCCGAACTATGCCGATCCGCAGGTGCTGGCTATGCTTTTGGCGTCGGCCGACGTGTGGCTGGACGAATTTCACGGCGACGGCTTTCGCTGGGACTCGGTGGCCAATATCCGCGCGCGCGACGGTAGCGGAGCGACGCCCGGCGGCCAGGCGCTGCTCACCCAGGCCAACGACCGGATCCACGCGCGGGGCGGTTTCAGCGTCGCCGAGGATCTCAAGGGCTACGCGGCAATCACCGAGAGCACGGCGAGCGGCGGCTATGGCTTCGACGCGCAGTGGGACGGCTTTGGCGGCACCATCACGGGCCAGCTCACGGTCGCCGACGGCAGCCGCGATCTCGGGCAGGTCATCGCTGCGCTCCGGGGTAGCTACGACGGCGATCCGTTCCGGCGCGTCATCTACACCGAAGATCACGACACGGTCGGGTCCGGCGCACGGCTGCCCAACGAGATCGACGCTGGCGCTCCGAGCAGCTTTGCGGCACGCAAGCTGTCGATCGAAGGTGCAGTGCTGCTGCTCACGGCGCCAGGCGTGCCGATGCTGTTCGCCGGGCAGGAGTCATTCGCACTCGGCGGCTTTGCCGACCCGCCGGCACCGCTCGCCGCGCCGACGCCACAGGGGCTGCAGATTCGCGCGTTCTACAGGGACATGATTCGATTGCGGCGCAACCTCGACGGCGGCGCCGGCGGCCTCGGCGACAGCAACATCGAGGTGTTTCACCGCAACGACGCGGCCAAGGTGCTGGCCTACCGCCGCTACGGCGCTTCGGGCCAAGATGTCGTGGTCATCGTCAACTTGATGAACAAGGCCTACACCGAGTACGACATCGGGGTGGCCGACGCCGGTCCGTGGCGCATCCGGCTCAACACCGACTCGACGGCCTATTCGAGCGATTTCGCGGCCGGACAGACGGGCAGTGTCACTGCACACGCGGCGAGCAGAGACGGCAAACCGTATACCCTGCCACTAATGCTCGGCGCCTACAGCGCGATGGTGCTGAGCCATTGACCTCGCTTGATGTGATCGACACGGGCGCTGAGTCGGGTGGGCTCAGGCTCCTGAGTCGACCGGTCTCGCTGGCGACCGGCGGACAGGCACGAACTGGGCGCGGTTTCGAAGCAACCTTGTGGTGCTCGCCTTGCACTAAGCCTTCATCATGAGATCACGAGCGTCGGTCGTCTTGGCCTGGTCGTTGTCGTGTGGGCT
>JBBQIO010000561.1:0-3420 GCA_038325015.1 Polyangia bacterium | reverse complement strand
CAGACGGTGGTCGACACCGCCAACCAATTTTTCGGGGGACGCGCCCGCAAGGACGACATCACTATGGTCTTCGCCCGAGTCGCGGCATGAGGCGTAACGCGGCAGCTCTTGCGTTTTTTGGGATGGCGCTGGCGGTCGTCGCCGGCGATGCCCGCGCACAGGGCCGTGCCGGTCCCGATGCGCCGGGACAGCAAGTGTTCGAAGAGGGCATGAAGGCGTTCGACGCCGACGACTTCGCGACGGCGCAGGCCAAGTTCACGCGGGCGATCGCGCAGAACGACAAGCTCACCGATGCCTACTGGCACTTGGCCGCCATCTACTATCGCAATCGCCAGTACGCGCAGGCGGTCGCGCTGTTGCGGCGCTCGCCCGACCAGGCCAACCTGGATGTGCGCGAGCAGCTCGGGCTTAACCTGTTCAAGACGGCCACGCCGCCGCCGGTCGAGGCGGTGCAGCTGCTCGAAAGCGTGGTCGCGCAGCGGCCCGAGGCGTTCGCGGCCGAGGAGCGGATCGGCGAATATTACCTGCGCAGCGCGCCCGCAAAATCGGTGGTCGCGCTCGAAGCCTATCTGCGATCGCGCCCGTCGGCCGCGGCCAGCCTCGACGGACAGGTGCGCATGCTCCTGGCGACGGCGCAGCTCTATGCGCGCGACTGGGATGCAGCCGAGCAGGGCTTCATTCGCTTGCGTCAGGAGCGGCCCGGCGAGTCCGGCCCGACGCTCATGCTGGGTACGGTTTACGTCGGCAAAAAAGATTGTGCGCGTGCAGTGCCACTGCTCGAAGCGGTGCGCGGGCAGGCCGAGACGCAGCCGACCATTCGCTACAATCTCGCCGGCTGCTATCTGAAGATGCACCGCATGGGCGAAGCGGAAAAGGAGGCCAAGGCGTACGCCAAGGCCCGCCCCAAGGAGGGGCGCGCGCACCAGCTATTGGGAGACGTGCTCGTCGAGCAGCGCGATTTTGCCGGCGCTGCGACAGCGTACAACGCGGGCGTGCAGGCCGCGCCCGACGACGATGGCTTGCGGGTTCGGTTGGCGCGGGCGCAGCTGGCTGGAAAGAATTACGGAGCCGCCATCTCGACGCTGCGCGAGGTGTTGGCGCGCAGCCCCAACAATCTTGACGCCCAGGCCGTGCTGCTCGAAGCGTCGGTGGCGACCAACGCGCCGTGGGAGCGCATCGAGCCGACGGTACGCAGCTTGACGGCCGCGACCAGGAGCGCCACGGCCCAGAGCGCGGTTGGCCACGCCGACTACGTTCACGGCCACGATGCCGAGGCCGAGGTTGCCTATCACAATGTCCTACGCATCGAGCCGACCAACAAAAGCGCGACTACGCGCTTGGTGCTGGTGCTCAACCACCGCGCGGTGACGCTCTTGACCGGGGCTGCCGACGTCGACCCGCAGGCCGAGGCCGACCTGAACGAGGCGCAGCGCCTTCTACCCGACGACTTTGTCACCCTGCACAATGCCGGCGTGCTGCAGCTCGTGCGCAAGCACTACGCCGAGGCCGAGGTCGTCTTCACGCAGCTGGCCAGGCGGGCGCCGAACGACGCGACGATGCACCGCCTTTTGGGGCGCGCGCTGGCGGCCCAGCTCAAAAGCGCGCCGGCCATCGTCGAGTACGAACGCGCGCAGCAGCTGGCGCAAAAAGTCGGGGGTGCCGAGCTGGCTGGCATCGATGCCGAGCTTGGCCCGCTGTATGTCGATGGCGACAAGCTCGATTCTGCGGTCACGGTGCTCGATCAGGGGCTCAAGGAGGCCGAGGGTGCCGGGCCGGCGGACGCGGCGCTCATCCCCGTGCTGCAGCGCAACGTGGCGCTGGCACATCTGCGCCGAGGCCTGGCGCGATTGCGGGACGCCAAGCGCGGCGAAGAGGCGTACACCGATCTGGCGCGCGCGCTCGAAGCCCCCAAGAGCACGCTGGTCGGTAAAGAGCTCGCGGCCGCTGACTGCGGCGAGGGCTTCGCGGCGCTGGCAACCAATCGCATCGGTCAGGCGCAAGAGGGTTTTTCGCGTGCGCTCGCGCTCGGTGGCTGCGCGTTGCGTCCGCCGTACGACCGTTTGGGGCTGGGTTTTTTCGCGGCCTATGCGGCCTATCGCGACGCGCAGAGCCCGGCCAAACGTGAGGGCTCGATCCGCACCTTCACGCAGCTGTCCAGCAAGACCGCTGGCGTAACGCTCGATTGGCTGCGCCAGCTCCTGCGCTCGGCGTACGAGCTGACGGCCTTTGACGTCTACCAGCGCAACGACGGCAAGCGCGCCGAGCTCCTCCTGCGCAACGCCAGCAAGGTGCCGGCCAAAGGCGAACGGCGCACGCTCGATCACAACATGGCGGTGATCGATCTGCAGGCTGGTCGGCTCGCGGTGGCGGAGCGCGTTCTCGAAGGGCTCAACGGTCGGCCGGCCGAAGCGCTGGTCAACCTGGGCATTCTGCGCGACCGGCAAGGTGACGCAAAGCGCGCCCTCGACCTGTATCGCAAAGCGCTTGAGAAGGGAGCGCACGCGCCCAAGCTCAAAGAGTGGATCGACATCAAAGAGCGCCTGTTCGAGGCCCGCCCATGACCCCGACGACCAAACGCAGATTTTTGGCTTTATCCGCTGTAGCGGGTGTACTAAGCTTTTCGCAGGCGGCGACGGCACGCGAGCTGACGGTCGCGCTGTTCGCGCCCAACGCCGGCTTCGCCAATGGGTAGGATCGCTTCGCCTTCGTCAATCGGCTGGCGCAGCAGATCGCGACCGCCATCGACCAACCGGTGCAGGGCAAGGCCTTCGCCCGCGCCTCCGATCTCGAGCAGGCGATCAAGAGCAAGCTGGTCGATTTCGCGGTCATCGACTCGGTGTACTTGGCCGAGCGCAACACGCCCTATCCGGTCCTGGCGAGCGGGACCACGGGCGGCGACGCCGCGCCGCGCTGGTCGCTGTACGCGGTCAAGGCCACTACGGTGTCCGAGCTGCAGGGCAAAAAGCTCAGCCTGGCCGGCGCGGGGCCACGCGACGTCGCGTTCATCGAAAATGCGCTGCTCGACGGTGAGCTTCAGGTGGGTCGCTTCTTCGGCGGGCGCGTCGTGGCGCCGGATGTGGCCGCCGCGGTGGCCGCGGTGCGCGTCAACAAGGCCGATGCCGTCTTCGCCCCCGATACCCAAGGACAGGGACTGCACAAGCTGTTCGAAGGGCCACGCGTCCCCAATCCGGCGTTTTGTCAGGTCGGCACCGACCTGCCCGCGGATCTCGTCGCCAAGGTCCGCAGCGCGGTGATCTCGCACGGCGCTGCGGCCAGCGGTGGCAACGTTCTGGATGGCTGGCGCAGTGGTGGTGGTGAGGCCTATCGGGCGCTGGCCTCGCGCATGGCCACGCGCGGCCGCAAAGCGGTGATGGCCGACCCCGAGGTGGTGCGCATCGAGGACCAGGACGTGCTCGTTCT
>JBBQIO010000560.1:0-3424 GCA_038325015.1 Polyangia bacterium | reverse complement strand
TGTGCATGAACATCGATGCGATGCTCCACAGCGTGTCGCCGCGCTGTACGACGTGCGTCCCTGACTGCGCCTCCTCGACCTCGGCGACGCTGGTGCTGTCGTCGTCATTGAGGATGAGCCCGTGCGGCTCGGCCGCGACTTTGTCGTCGGTGGGCGTCGCGCCAGGACTGCCGTTGTTGCGATCTCCGCGGGGCGGCTGCGGAATCGGAGCGCCGGGCACATACATCTGTGGCGCAGCGGCCGTCCCGGCCGGCGGTTGCGGCGGCGGCGGTTGCAGGTCCGAGACCTCCTGTGCACCGGCGCGCGTCGCGACGCAAATGCACAATGTGCAGAGAAGCCTTCGGTTCATCGCGTGCCTCCGGTGACCACATGCAGATCGCGCAGCCGCAGCTCGGCCAGATGCGCCGCTTCGGTGCGCGGATAGTTGGTCGGTAGCGAAACGAGAAGCTCGCGCCCTTTGTCCTCTTGCCCCATGGCGAGGAGGCAAAAGGCCAGCTTGAGGAGAGCGTCGGGCGCTTTGTTGCCCAAGGGATAGCGCGAGACGACGGCGCGGAACTCCGGCGCGGCCTCGGCGAACTGCTTGCGATCGTAGAAGCACTCGGCCAGCCAATACTGCGCGTTGTCAGCGTAGTCGTGGCGCGGAAAGCGGAGCAAGAACTCGCGGAAGCCGCGCTCGGCGTCGGCGTGGTGGCCGGCGCGCAGGGCTTCGTACGACGTGCGATAAAGGCGCAAAGGATCGATCGCGGACGGCACCGCGTTGGCCAACGACGGGGCCGACCCGCCAAGCGCGCGCGCGATCGGTGGCGCCGGAGCGACGCCCAAATTGTCAGACGCCACCGAATCGACCGGCACCGCCGATTTGGTCGATGGCACCCCGTGGGCACGGCTGGGCGCTGCGCCGGCTGCGACCAACGTCGTGGTGTTGGTCAGGCGCGCATGGTTGGCGTCGCTCGACAGTGCGTCGCCGGCGAACACGATCTCGGGGGCGAGCTCGTCGCCCTCGCCGGAAGTGCCCCGCGCGGGCACGGCGTCGGTGGGCTCGGGCGTCGACGGCGGGCGCAGCTTGACCACCGGCAGATGCACGGTGTCGTCCTCGTCGGCCTTGGTCATTGCGGCGGCTTTTCGCCCCACGCCCACAGGCGCATCAGAAACGCCGACCGAACCAGCCTGACGGGACAGCGCGGTGCGGCGGCTAGCTACGACGCGCTGGCTTTCCAGCTGGTCGGTCAGGAGAAACACTTTGTCCTCGAGCGCCTCGATCTTCTGCTCCGCCGTGGCGACACGCCGGTCCGACTCGTCGATCTTGTGCCGCAGCTCTACCGTCGGTGACGTCGGATCTTGAGTATGCGCGCAGCCGCCGCCCAAGAGCCCGACCATCGGCCAGACCGACCACAATGAACGACGCGCGCGCTCCACCATAGTGGGGGCGAGTCTATCGGCCGGGTCGCAAGGGCGCAAAAAACTGACCTTTTCGCCACGCGTAGGTATTGTGCCGGCACTCGCGATGATCGCCTCATCCACCGATTCTCAGCTCGCCAGCCGCAGCCGATTTTTTCGCGTGCCGCTGGCGGAGATCGGCTATGTGCGGGCGATCGTCGAGGGGTACGACGGCTTGGCGGTGCTGCGCACGCCCGACGCGCGACGCGGCGAGATCGAGCTGATGGCCTGCGGGACTGCTACGGACGACGCAGAAGACGACTTTAATATCCTCATCCATAAGATCTCGGCCGAGGTCCGCTGGGTGGAGATCGCCCGGCCGACCGACTGGGACTTTGCCTCTAAAGGAGCACGATGACCACGGCAACTGATTCCCGAGCGAAACTCCTCTCCGGCAAGCGCGTGCTCATTACAGGCTGCACGCTGGGCATTGGCCGCGAGGCGACGCTCCAACTGGCGGCCCTGGGCGCGGATCTGGTGTTGATCGCGCGTGACCCAGCCAAGCTGACCGCACTGGCGGCCGAGCTGAACACGCTCGGCGGCGGCGGAACCGTGTCGACCGAGGTCGCCGATCTGTCCTCACAACAGGCGATCCGCGCGCTGGCCGAACGATTGTTGGCCAACAACCCACGCATCGACGTGCTCATTAATAACGCCGGCGGCATCTTCTTGGAGCACAAGAAGACCGTCGACCACATCGAGTGGACGTTCGCGGTCAACCACCTGGCCTACTTTCTTTTGACTGAGCTGCTCTTGCCGCGAATCATCGAGAGCGCGCCGGCGCGGATCATCAGCACGTCGTCGGGGGCGCACGTCCCGGGCCGGATCGACTTCGAGAATTTGAACGGCGAAAAGGGCTACGGCGGAATGCGGGCCTACGCCCAGTCGAAGCTGGCCAACCTCCTGTTCACCTACGAGCTGGCTCGTCGCCTCGAAGGCAAAGGCGTCACCGCCAACGCGCTCCATCCGGGCGCCGTGCGCACCGGTTTCGGGCGCAACGAAAAGGGTTGGTTGAGCGTGCTGGTCAAGTTGGGTGCGCCGTTTTTGCTGAGCCCGAAAAAGGCGGCACGCACGATCACTTACCTGGCGTCGTCGCCCGAAGTGGCGGACAAGAGCGGCGGCTACTACATCAAGTCGCGGCCGCGCAAATCGTCGAAGCGTTCGTATGACGAGGTGGCGGCCAAGCTGCTCTGGGAGATCAGTGAAAAGATGACTGGCCTAAGCCAGAAG
Organism: Polyangia bacterium; assembly: GCA_038325015.1. GTDB lineage: Bacteria > Myxococcota_A > Polyangia > Palsa-1104 > Palsa-1104 > JBBQIO01. The sequence goes on along the minus strand of JBBQIO010000560.1, from coordinate 757 downwards.
CTGTTGAGCGCCGGCGGCGAATAGCTCTTCGGCCAGCGCGCTGCCGAGCGCTTCGGCGTCGCTGCGCAGCATTGTTCTTTGTCGGCGCAGGATCCGGCTGCCGTCGAGGGCGCCGACCATCGCTTCCATCGTCAAGTGATCACCGTCGAGCGTCGCGTGCGCCCCCAACGGCGTCGTGCAGCTGCCACCCATGGCCAAAAGAAAGCGTCGCTCGGCGAGCGTGCACACGCCGGTCGCCTCGTCGTGCAGTGGACGTAGTCTCGCGCGAGTCGCTGCGTCGTCGGCGCGGCATTCGAGCGCCAGCGCGCCCTGCCCGATCGCCGGCAGGCAGACCGTCGGTGAGATCGCCTCTGTGATGCGCGCTGCGTAACCCAACCGGCGCAGCCCGGCACAGGCCAAGACGATGGCGTCGTAGTCGCCGGCGTCGAGCTTGCCCAGGCGCGTGTCGACGTTTCCGCGCAACATCGAGATGCGCAAGTCTGGCCGGACGTGGCGCAGCTGACACGAGCGGCGCACGCTGGAGGTGCCGATGTGCGCGCCCGGCCCGAGCTCAGCGAGCGCGCGCGCGCGTAGCGTGCTGTGCACCAGCAATGCATCGCGTGGATCTTCGCGCGGCGGCACCGCACACAGCATCAGGGTGGGCTCGAGCTCGGCCGGCAGATCCTTCATCGAATGGACGGCCAGCTCCGCCCGCCCAGCGAGGAGGGCCAATACGAGAACCTGTAGGAACAGCCATTTACCGCCGTACCCCCCCCGC
>JBBQIO010000559.1:0-3426 GCA_038325015.1 Polyangia bacterium | reverse complement strand
CGCTTCGCGCAGCGCGAGGTGCGCCCCGGCGAGCAGCATCGCGATCGCGTCGTGGCGGTCGTTCGCGACGCGGCGCTCGCGCAGCGGCTGCGTCAGCCACTGGCGAAGGGCGCGGCTGCCCATGCCGGTGACGCACAGGTCGATCGTCGACAGCAGCGTCGGCGCGTCGCGGCCGCGCAGCGTGCGCGTCAGCTCGAGGTTGCGGTGCGTCACCGGCGGCAGGTCGATCAGCTCGCTGGTGCGCTGCACCGTGAGCCGGTGGATGTGCGCCAGCGCCCGGCCTTGGGTGTGCTCGGCGTAGGCGAGCCGTGCGCCGGCGGCGGCATGCGCGGCGCCGAGGTCTTCGGCGCCGAAGGCGGCGAGCGAGGCGACGCGCAGCTGGGTGCAGAGCTTTCTCGCACCGAGCGCGCTGTCGAACTGCCAGGGCGGCCGGCGCGTGATCGTCGGCGCGGCGTTGTCGGTGCTGCCGGCCGGCAGGTCGCGATCGACGATGACCTCGGCCGGGGCGAGGCGCGCGAGCCAGCTCGCGAGCTCGCTCTCGGCGCACTCGGCCAGGCTGATCTCGCCGTTCGAGAGCGCGGTCCAGGCCAGGCCGAAGCGCTCGCGCACGCGGCCGACGGCGAGCAGCACCGCGTCGCTCTTCTCGGCCAGCAGATCGCTTTCGGTCAGCGTGCCCGGCGTGACGATCCGAACCACCTTGCGCTCGACCGGCCCCTTGGTCGCGCCGACCGCGCCGACCTGCTCGCAGATCGCCACCGATTCGCCGAGCTTGACCAGGCGCGCGAGGTAGGTGTCGACCGCATGCACCGGTACGCCGGCCATCGGGATCGGCGCGCCGGCGCTCGCGCCGCGCACGGTCAGCGTGATGTCGAGCAGGCGATGCGCGCGCTTGGCGTCGTCGAGGAAGAGCTCGTAGAAGTCGCCCATCCGGTCGAACAGGAGCGTGTCCGGATGCTCGGCCTTGATGCGCAGGTACTGCTGCATCATTGGCGTTACGCCGGAACCGGCCGCGTTTGCAAGTGCTTGATCAGACACGGATTTCTTAGCGTAAACTATTGATATTGTTGATGATTCGTGCTGCCTGGCGATGATCTCACGGCTTAACGAAGCTCATCGACATTGGCGAACACTTGGCATGTCTGCGTAGGTTTTAGCGTAGGTTTTCAAAATTCACAGGTCTTTTGAAAACGTCGAGCAAAAAACCTACGCTAAACCTACGCTGGTCCCAGTGAAATTCTACGCTCGAACTGCCCAGCTGCTCGCGCCTGGCGAGCACCTTAACATTGACGGATGCCCGGGTTTGCGCCTCGAAGCGCACGCTCTGCGGCGGACCTGGACCTACCGCTTTCGCAGTCCGGCTGACGGGCGAATGCGCCAGGTGCGGGTCGGCGCGTGGCCTGCCATATCGCTTCCGGCGGCAATTGCTCAATGGGACCTTTTGAGGAAGTCGCGCGAGCTCGGAGACGATCCGGCGCTTCTCAAACGCGCGGCACGCGAACAGCAACGAGCGGATACAGCCACTGCGGAGCAGCGCGAGCAGCGGTACACGGTACGCCGCTTGTGCGAGGACTACTTGAGTGGCCAGGTCGAACGAAATCGAAAGCCCAAGGGAGCGGCAGAGATCCGTCGGATGTTCGACACGATGCTTGATGCCGTTGGTGATGAGCCGGCGGCGACGCTGACGCGACGAAAGGCATTCGACCTTCTCGAGCAGCATCAGCATGCCCCTGTCCAGGCCGCGAAGTTGCGGGCGGAGTTGGGCGCAGCGTGGGACTACGCGCTTGATGCCGGTCGATTGCCCGAGTCCGCGCCGAACTGGTGGCGTCAGATCATGCGCGGCCGCTTGCGATCGCGGGGCAAACGGATCAACGGCGAGCAGCTCGGACCGACGAAGCGGGTCTTGAGCGAGGCGGAGGCAGGAAAGCTCGTACGCTGGCTACCGAATTTCCCGCGGACCGTCACGGATGTGCTGACTCTCTACCTGTGGACGCTCGCCCGCGGGGCGGAGATCGTCGCCATGGAAGCCGCGGAGATCTCTCACGAGCAGGATGGATGGTGGTGGACCGTGCCCAAAGCCAAGACAAAGAATGCGCGGCACGAAGGAGCGATGGATCTGCGCGTCCCCCTCATGGGTCGCGCGCTAGAGGTGGTGCAACGGCGGCTGCAACTTCATCAAGGCCACTTGTTCCCATCCGCTGGCGCAAACGGTCACGTCGAGCAGAAGGCTGTGCAGACCGCCGTCCATTGGCACCAGCCCTATAGCAACACCCGCCCTGAGCGGCCTCGTCCCAGACTCGAAGTGACCCGATGGTCTCCTCATGACTTGCGTCGGACCGGACGAACGATGCTTGCCGCGCTCGATTGTCCCGACAGCGTCGGCGAGGCACTCCTCGGGCACGTGCAGGCCGGCGTTCGTGGCATCTACAACCGGCATGGCCATGACAAGCAGCGCCGGATCTGGCTCAGCCGACTCTCGACTCACCTCGAGAGGCTTGCGCGTAGTCCAGCGTAGGATTCTTTCGCTTGCCGGTGCATGAGGGCGGGGGCAAGTCGGAGACCGGTCGGCCAAAAGTAGACCCGGCCCTGCGCGAGCATGGGGGACGCCGCGGACGGCGCTCCGGCGTCGGCGATTCGCGGTTGAAGCCCGCCCGACGCTGCGTTCGAACTCATGGCGGCAGGTTAGCCCTTTCGTACAAGTGAGCGGCGACGCAGATCAACAGAATCCCGTCCACGTACCGCTCATCCTTCTTGCATCGTCATTCGGCAAGCGAAGGATTATCGAACGCGCTGCCGAGGAGAGCTCATGTCCCGCTTCCATCACCGAATCCGCTCCGCTGTACAGGCTGAGCTCGATGCGGCGACCTGGGCCGATGAACGGGGCGAAGCAGACACGTCGTTCCGATTCCTCGAGCGCGCCCATGTGCTGGGCCAGTCCTCGACGTTGCTGCATGTTCGCGTGCACTGGCTGATGCTGCGTTGGGCAATCCGCCAGCACCGTGAGGCCGAAGCCGCCGGGCAGCTCCTGCGCATCGTCTCCGCCGCTTGCAAGACGGCGATCGCATGGGTGCCGCGCGGAAACACCGGGGGCGCCAATGTCAGCCCGCTGCGCCGGATGTCAATCCCCGCCGACCTGCAGCAGTAACTCGACTGTGCGGCAATCGATTCATACCGAGCATGGTGGGCGCTTGGCAGCTTCGCACACAACATGCACCGGTACTCGAGCATCTGCCACCAGACGCCGCACAACGGCGGAGCAGCCTGGGCCGACTACTTCAGCTCGACCTTGATGCCGTCGGCCAGCACCGTGATGTCGCTGATCTCGTAGGTCTCTCGGCCGAAGCTCATCTCCTTGGCCGTGAAGGGGCGAAGAAACTGGCCCCGCAGCAGTTCCCGCGCGTTGTCTGTCACACGGCCTGGGTCGGGACC
>JBBQIO010000558.1:0-3428 GCA_038325015.1 Polyangia bacterium | reverse complement strand
CGATAAAACGAGCTGATCTTGAGCTTGGGCAGGCCGTCGTCGTTGGGCACGACGAAGAACTTGTCGCCAATCTTGTGGATGTAGACGTCCGGCGTGATGTAGTGCGGGTCCTCTGTGGTGTACTCGCGCCCCGGCCGCGGGTCGAGCTGCATGATCACCTTGGCCGCCTCGTAGATCTCTTCGAGCGGCTCCTTCAAATCGCGGGCGATGGCCTGATAGTTTTTCTTTTCCAGATTGCCCAGATGCTCGGTGACCATGCGCGACAAGATCTCGTCGTCGTAGCCGAGATGGCGCGCCTGGATCATCAGGCACTCGGCCAACGTGCGCGCCGCGACGCCGACCGGATCGAAGTTCTGGATGCGCTCGAGCAGCCGCTCGGCGTTGGCCAGCGGCTGCGCGGCCTCCTCGGCGATATCGGCCAGCGACGGCTCCTTGAGATACCCATCGACGTCGAGGTTGCCGATGATCAGCATGCCGAGCGCTTCGTCGTCGGCGTTCATCTTGGAGAGCTTGAGCTGCCAGGCGAGGTGATCAAACAGCGACGTCTTCTTGGTCAGCGTCGATTCGAGGGACGGCAGATCTTCGGAGCCCGAGCTCTTGCCTGACGGGGCGGCCGGCGCCGAGCTATAGTTCTCGATGTAATTTTCCCAGTCGACCTCGGTGACCGCCTGCGATTCGCCGCCCGCATCGGGAGTCACCTCCTGCGTGGCCTCGCCGTTGCTCGCCGCGATCACCTCGGTCTCGCCCTCGATTTGCGACTCCTGCTTGGTCTCGGCGTCGTCGCGGGCGACCTCGGCGGCGGTCTCCAGCCCGTCTTCGAGGACGGGGTTTTCCATCATCTCTTCGCGCACCAGGTCGACCAGCTCCATGCGCGACAGCTGCAGGAGCTTGATGGCCTGCTGCAGCTGGTAGGTCATGACAAGCTGCTGACTGAGCTTGTGGACCTGCTTGATCTCTATCGACATGGGGACATCGCGCTCCCTCGGTGGTTGACTCGCGTTCGACCGACAACGGGTCAATGTACCAAATGAGAACGGCCCTGTAAAGACCGACGCGGGTGTGGCCTCGAATTTGCAGAACTCGAGTTGACTAAGGGAATTATCTTGTACTTACGCTAGTTACGGACGACGGCGCGAGGGCGGTCGGTGCCCTCCGGCGTTGCGGGCACGGGGTCACTGCTCGACCGTGCGGCGAGCGCCTGGGCCTCGCGCGCACGCAGGCTCTGGTCGAGCGCGGCCCGCACAAAGCGGCGAAACAGCGGGTGCGGCATCATGGCGCGACTCTTGAACTCCGGGTGAAACTGGCAGCCCACGAAATAGGGGTGGTCGCCGAGCTCGACCATCTCGACCAGCTTGCCGTCGGGCGAAAGGCCAGACAGCACCAGCCCGCGACCCGCGAGCTCGTCGCGAAACGCGTTGTTGACCTCGTAGCGATGGCGATGGCGCTCGTTGATCTCGCGCGCACCATAGGCGTCGGCGGCGTGCGTCCCCTCGCCGAGCACGCACGGATAGCTGCCGAGGCGCATCGTGCCGCCCTTTTTGCTGATCTCCCGCTGCTCTTCCATCAGCGCTACGACCGGAAACTTGGTCTGCGGATCGATCTCGGTCGAGTTGGCGCCCGGCATGTTGGCCACCGAGCGGGCGAACTCGACGACCGCCAGCTGCATGCCGAAGCAGATCCCAAAGAAGGGAATCTTGTGCTCCCGCGCGTAGCGAATCGCGGCGATCTTGCCCTCGGTGCCGCGCGCGCCGAAGCCCGGTGCCACCAAGATGCCGTCGACGTCGGAGCACGAGGCCTCGGGTCCGACGCGCTCGATCTCCTCGGAGTCGATGTAACGGATCTGCACTTTGGTGTCGTTGGCGATGCCGCCGTGCACCAGCGCTTCATTGAGCGACTTGTAGCTCTCGGTCAGCTCGACGTATTTGCCGACGAACCCGATGGTCACGCGCGAGGCCGGCTGCAGCGCCTTGTCGACGACGCGCTGCCAGGCTTCGAGGCTGGGCGCGCGCGACCAAATGTTGAGCCGCTCGCAGATCTTGTCGTCGAGACCCTCGGCGTGCAGCTTGAGCGGCACCTCGTAGATCGACTGCGCGTCCTCGGCGGTGAACACGGCGTCGGCCGGCACGTTGGAAAAGAGTGCGATCTTCTTTTTGAGGCTGGCTTCGAGCGGCCGGTCCGTGCGGCAGATCAAGATGTCGGGCTGGATGCCGATCTCACGCAGCTTTTGCACCGAATGCTGCGTCGGCTTGGTCTTGAGCTCGCCGGCCGCGGCGATGTACGGCACCAGCGTCAAGTGGCAGCTGACTGCGTTCTGCGGGCCGACCTCGATGCGCAGCTGGCGCAACGCCTCGATGAACGGCAGCGACTCGATGTCACCAACGGTGCCACCGACCTCGACGATGAGAACGTCGTGGCCCTCGGCACAGCGATAGATGTTCTCTTTGATCGCATCGGTGATGTGCGGAATGACCTGCACGGTGCCGCCGAGATAGTCGCCGGCGCGCTCTTTTTGAATCACCGACCAGTAGATTTGACCGGTCGTGAAGTTGTTCAGCTTGGACATGCGCGCGCTGATGAAGCGTTCGTAGTGGCCCAGGTCGAGGTCGGTCTCGGCGCCGTCATCGGTGACGAACACTTCGCCGTGCTGGAGCGGGTTCATCGTGCCCGGGTCGACGTTGATGTACGGGTCGAGCTTCTGGATGGTGACCTTGAGGCCGCGATTTTCCAGAAGCGCGCCGATCGAGGCGGAGGCCAACCCCTTGCCCAACGAGGAGACGACGCCGCCGGTTACCAGAATGAACTTGGTCTGCTTGCCGCCGGCCCTCGACATCTCAACTCCTCGATTTTTTACAGCAATTTACCACGTGCAGCGACGTGCAACATAGTCGACGGGAGGGGTCCCTGTCAATCTGAACAGTGGCCCAACAGTGCTGGCCTCAGTGGCCCGAGGCGGCCCAAAAAATCACGGCGCTCGCAAAAAACAGCGCGACCGCGACCGCCATCGAAACCACCCATCGGTCGCTCCCCGTCTTCCATAAGAGCTTATCGAACGAAGCGGTGTTGTCATCTTTTTGTCGGCGCCGCGCCAACCGTCGGACGGCGGCGAAGTCGCCGCGTAAAAAAGCCGCTTCGGCCAGCGCAAGATCGGTCGCGGGGTCGCTCATCCAGAGCCAGTATATAGTGCGCCGAACCGTGGACGCAGCAGCCGAAATAGGAGCGCGATTTTTGGCGCTCGGTCACCGCGCGCGGGGCCGCACGGCGCGCTTCGACGTCCTCGGCCTGGGCGAGTGCTCGCTCGACGACGTGTGGCGAATCGATGGCCGGTTCCAGTGGGGGCAAAAGGCGCAGGCCGACGAGCAGCTGAGCATCGGCGGCGGGCAGGTGGCGACGGCAATGGTGGCGGGCGCGCGGCTCGGCCTTCAGACTGC
>JBBQIO010000557.1:0-3435 GCA_038325015.1 Polyangia bacterium | reverse complement strand
GATGGACTACACCGTCCGCATCCGTGACTTCAACAACAAGCTGGCCAAGCCGACCGACAAGAATCTCTACGTCTCGACCGCGGCCACGCTGGCGCCGCCGACGCCGCCGGTCCAACCGACGCCGCCTCCCAAGACCACGGGCCAATAGTGACCGTTCCGGCTCGCCGTCTCCTCATTGCACTGACTGTGGGTCTCGGAGCGGCGACGCTGGCGCCAGTCGCTGCGCGTGCGCAGGTCATCACCGAACCGGCACCACCTCCGCCGCCGGATCCGAGCAAGTTCGCGCGCGGTTTTTTTGCGTCGGGCGAGCTCGGCGCGCTGGTCTTTTTGGGCCATACGGGCCGGTATGCAGGCCCGGGTCCGGCGTTCGGGGTGCGGCTCGGTTACGACCTCTTTCGATGGATGGCCATTCAAGCGCACGTCGCGGGCGCCAGCTCGGACGCCGACACGCCGCCGCCGACTTCGGGGCAGGCGTTTCAGACGCTGCTCTACATGGGCGAGCTGCGCTTCACCGCGCGCATTCGACGCGTCGCCCTGTTTGCCGAGGGTGGCGCAGGCGCGGCGCAGCTGACTTCGAACGTCCTCGATCTGGTCAACATCACGCGCGGCCAGCTCTTCAGCTTGGCTGTCGTCGGCGGCGGCGGGATCGACTATCACACGCTCAATCGCCACTTCTCCGTCGGGCTCGACGCCGATTACATCTGGATGCAGGGCTTCTCCAAGACCAGCTCGCTGACCGCCTCCGCCTATCTCCGATACACCAAGTAGCGCTCGGGTATACTCCGCCGCCAGGAGGATACTTCGATGGGACTTCTCGACGGTAAAGTAGCGATCATCACCGGCGCCGGCGGCGGCATCGGTCGCGAGCACGCGCTCCTGTTCGCCAAGGAGGGCGCCAAGGTTGTGGTCAACGATCTGGGCGGTGATCGCGCAGGTGGCGGGTCACGGGAAAAAGCCAGCGAGATGGCCGACAAAGTCGTCGGCGAAATCAAAGCCGCGGGCGGGCACGCGGTGGCCAACTACGACTCGGTGGCCACGCGCGAAGGCGCCGACAGCCTGTTGTGGAGCGCGCTTTCGAAGTTCGGCCAGGTCGACATTCTGGTCAACAACGCCGGCGTGTTGCGCGACCGATCGTTCCTCAACATGAGCGAATCGGACTGGAACATCGTGTTCGACGTGCACATGAAGGGGACGTTTTTGTGCGCCCAGGCGGTGGCGCGCCAGCTCAAATTGCAGGGCAAGGGCGGCCGCATCATCAACACCACATCGGTCTCCGGCCTGATGGGCAATTTCGGTCAGGCCAACTACGCGGCGGCCAAGGCCGGTATCTACGGCTTCACCCGCACCCTGTCCATCGAGCTCAAAAAAGCCAACGTGACCGTCAATGCTTTGGCGCCGGTGGCGTTCACTCGCATGACGGAGGACATCCCGATGATCGCCTCGGCGCCGGGTGCCAAGGACTTCCTTTCGCCCGAGCACATCGCTCCGGTGGCGCTCTTTTTGGCCTCCGATTTGTCGGCCGACGTCACCGGAACCGTGGTCGGCGTGCAGGGGACCAAGCTGTCGATCTATCGGATGATTGAAACGGCGGGCGTGCTGACCAACGGATCGCACTGGACGCCGGCCGAGATCAAGGAGCGGTGGGCCGAGATTGGCCGCTAGTAACTGTCGGAAAAGGAATGGATAAAGCAAAAAGAGCGGGGGCGACAGCGCCCCCAGCTCAGCCGCGCGGGCTAGCCTAAATCGAGGATGAAAACTCCACGTTCGGTCGCTGGCTGTTTCTGGCCTGATGAAGGTCCTTCACCAGGGTAAAAGGGGACATCGAGGGGAAGCTCGAGCACCGGCTGCTCGCGATGCTGCTGCTCGTCTTGCTCGCGGCGCCGGATCTGTTCGATGATCCATGGGTCGAGCATGGTGTCCTCTCTGCCACGCTAAGCGGTGGCGGCCTCTCTTACCCAATTTGATGCAACCGATGCGCCACGGTGTCAAGAATTGCCGTCGCAGCGGAACCCTTCGATAGGACTGGCCACCTACCCTGGCGGTGCTGTGGGGAATTCGCCGGGTGGTGTCTTTAGCCCACGGCAGACGTGTCAGAGGGCCCCACTTTGTCACCGGCCGGCGGGGCGTTTTGGGGCAGTGACGTTTGATTCCTGGGGGTTAGCGATCGATCGTGTGGCCGCATTTTTTGCGCAGGGCGGGTTGAGAATTGTCTCGCCGTCGCTGCCGCGGTTTCAACGCAGCTTTTCGACCGTCCACATGCCGTCGCTTTCGCTGAGCTGAGCTTCGTAGCGGTTGCCCCAGCGCACTTTGGCCTGGTGATGCGCGGTGCTGACCACCGCCGTGGACCAGCTCTGTTCGAGGGCGTCGATCTCGGCGAGCAGCGTGGTGCGCGCCGCTCCCTCCCAGGCGGTGCGCAGGGCATCCGACGACGTGCGCGCGCGCAACGGCAGCGGCACAAAGCGTAGCAAGACGTCGTAGCGACGATCGCGCACGGCCGCGGCAAAGGAGCGTAGTGCGGTCAACGGATCGCGCTGCGCGTACGGGTCCTCCAGCGCGCGCTCGATGCGCCACTGACCGTCGATTTGACGGAGGATGACGGTGGCGCCGTCCTTGAGCGGCAACGTCACGTCGATCGGGGCGGCCCGCGGCTCGGGATAGGTTCGGCCGCCGTCGAGAAACTCGTCCTGGCGGCGGGCAAAGGTGGCCTCGTCGAGGGTCGCGCGCACGTCGGGGCCGAGGAGCTGCCAGGCGTCACTGTATTGGCGCCGGGTCACCAGATGGACGTAGCGCCGATAGACCCGTTCGGGGCTATCGCCCGCTTGTGCGCCTGGCCCATGCGCACAGCCGACGCTGAGCGCGACGAGGCCGACGCTGGCGAGTCGTTTCACGTCGCTGCGGGTGGCTTGACCGCGTCGGGCCGCGCCCGGAAGACCAGCCACAGAGCCGCCGGGAGCGCGCTGAAGTCGGCGATCATGGACAGGACGAAGGCCAGCGCGGACAAGATGCCGAACTGGCGCATCGGCGGCAGCTCGGCCAAGACGAACGCCATGAAGCCTCCGGCGTTGATCATCGTCGCGTAAAAGATGGCGCGCCCGGCGACACGCAACGTGTAGCGCAGGCTCTCTTCGACGGAAAAGCCGATCTTGCGATGCTCGATGAAGTGATAAAAAAAGTGAATCTGATCGTTTTCGCTAGTTCCAAGCACAGTAGAGGCAATCAAAATAGTAGCAACGTTAAGCGTCATTCCAGTAAATCGCATAAACGCAAACATTACTAAAATGGCAAATAAGGACGGAATCATCGCCATAATCCGCGCCGCGCCGTTGCGAAACACCACTAAGAACGTCCCGAAGATGATGACTACCGTCAGCCCGAAGCTCTGCACCAGCGTCGGCACCAGGTGAAACGAAACCTTGGCGGTCAGCGCGGCCAGAC
>JBBQIO010000556.1:0-3436 GCA_038325015.1 Polyangia bacterium | reverse complement strand
GGCTTCGTGCTCGACAAGGTGCTGATCGAACTGTCGCCGCACTGGAGTCAAAAGCACGTCATCGCCGCCTACTATCGCAATCGGCGCGGCCCCGATGAGCCGCTCGTCGCCTGGCAGCTGTACTGGCGCGGCGAAAATTTTTACACGCAGAACGAGATCTTCCGCGCCACCAATCCCAACGACCGCACCGTCTTCCTGATGGATCGCAACGTCGAAAAGATGCAGGCCTATTTCGCCTCTCACTCGGGGCGGCGCGTCTTTTTCGTCGTCGAGCGGGCGCGCTACGAGTCGCTGCGACAGCTGCTGCCGGCGGCGGCGCGGCCGACGCTGAGCATCGTCGAGGAGAGCAACAACAAGGTCTACCTCGCGGTGGCGTCGCTGCCCGCGACCAGCCTCAACGATCGGGCCCGAAGCGAAACGTTGCCCAAATGAGATCCAACAAGCCGGCGAAAAAGAGCGCGCTGTAGGCCAGCGCCATGCCGGCGCCGGCCAGCGCAAACGCCCGCGCCGTGCGGGCTCCTGATGTAATCGGTCCAAGAAGCAATCCCCGCGCCGTCGCCCGCGCCGACAGCCACGTCAACCCGGCTCCGCCCAGCGCTATCCCTAGCGTAGCCACGCCAATCGCACGATTTTCCGTCGCCGCGGCCAGTAGGAAGAGGAGCGCGACGGGCACGTAGTAGTAGAGCTCGACGGGAGCAGCCCAGCTCTGCCCTCGCCCGTCGATGAGCGCCCAGCCGAGCCACAGCGCGAGCAGAGTCAAGGCAATCGCCAGCAGCACGTCGTACTCGACCGCGACGTCGACGCGCGCCAGCCCCTCTTTGGCGGCGGCGCGAATCAGCGGATCGGTCGAGCTGGTCAGCGTGGCGTACACGGCGCGCGCGGCGAACGGCCGGCCGCGCAGGAGGTCGAGCTGACCACGCGCCGACTTGGCCCGTTCGGCCAGCTCGGTGTTCAGCCCCTCGACCTCGCGGAATCTCGCGTCAGCCTCGGCGTAGCGGCCGAGCTCGGTGAGCCGCTCGCCCAGCCAAAAGCGCGCCTGATCGGTGAGCGCAAACTCGGGATGTGCAGCCACAAACGACGCCATCGCCGGCAGCGCACGTTCCAGATGGCCGCCGTCGGCGAGGATGCGCTGGTATTGCACCAGCAATTCACTTCCACTTTGCAGGGCGCGGGTAAGATCTTCGACGCGATGTTGCGCCCGCCGCGCCAGCCGACTGTCGGGATAGCGCGACAAAATCTCGGCGTACAGGGTACGCGCGCGATCCGGCCCATCGAGGCGCTCGTCGTAAAGCTGCGCCGCCTCGTAGAGCGCATCGTCGGCGTAGGCATCACCCGGATGCGCACGCCCCAGCGCTTCAAGTGCGGTCGCGGCCCCGGCGAAATCGCCACTGGCCTCGCGCTTGATTGCGGCATCGAAGAGCTGCGCGGTGTCCGGTGCCGCCGGCGCGACGAGCGCGAGCACGAGGAGCCCGAGCCGCATCATCAAAGCGGCAGGACCCCGACCTCTTCTCCAGGCTGGACGTTGAGTGCCGCGAGGGTCGCCGCGGGCAGGCCAATCGCGTCCCCTTCGAGGCGGTAGCGCGATCCGGTCGCGACGAAATGCGGCGCACGATCGTGCTCGACGCTGACCAGACCGAACGGCCGCCCGTCATCGGCGCCACCGGCCTTGACCACGCGCGCCTTGCGCGTTGCTCGGACCAGCGTGATGTCGTCGGTCTTGGCCACGAAGTGCGGCCCGCCGTCGAACGGGTCGATGCGCTCGGCGTAGGTGAAGCCGGCGCGCCGCAGCATCTTTTCCACGCCGCGCGTCTCGTCGCCGACGCGGCCGACGATCTCTTGCACCCGCTTGGGAAAGAGCGACAGATAGATCGGCTCGGCGGGGAAGAGCGTCCGAATGAACTCTTTATTGGTCTGCGAGATGCGGTCCGCTTCTTGGTAGGTCATGCCCGTGAAGTGCCGGCCAATCGATTCCCACACCAGCGACGTGCCGTCGGTTTCGAGCGGCGGCAAGAGCTCCGACAGCACCTCGTCGCGAAAGGCGGCGCGGTGCAGCCCGATATACAAAAAGCGCACGTAGCTGAGCCACTTGCCGAGGGCCTCGGCGCGCCGGCGGTAGTCGGGCGCCAGCACCAGACCGCCGATCTCCGTCGGGCCATTGTAGTTGTAGCCGATGCGCAGGACGCGATGGATGAAGTGCCGGTCGAGGGTCTCGGAATAGCGCTCGTCTTCGAGCACGTCGAAAAAGATGTGCGGCGAGCGGCGCGTGCCGTGCTGCGCGTGGATCATCGAGGTGCCGATGATCGTGCCCGGCCCGCCGCCCTCGGGCATGTCGAGGAGCACGAGCAGATACTCGCGGCGGAACACATCGAGCTGCCCGGCGAACGACTTGCGCGACAGCTCCACCAGACGTTCGAGGACGCCCCGGTCATGCGGCAAATTGACCGTGTCGAGGTGGCTCGCGACAGCGTGCAACCCGTCGATATCGTCTGGAAAAACTTCGCGAAGGAGAAACATGGGGTGCCCCAGTGGAAAAGGCGCTGAACCATACACCCGGGATCTGCCGTCAGCAAGCCGACGGCCGGGCCGTCCTCAAGGATGGGGCGATGGCGAAGGGAAGGGCGGCGGAACCGCCGGCAGCTTGATGCCACGCTCGTCGAGCAGGACCTTGCCGTCGAGCACTTTGATGAGCGGGTCGCCACGCTTGGCGCGCGCGGCGTTCTCCAGATCGAGGTCGTCCAGAATGTGCGGGATGGCCTTGACCGTCTCGGACTGGATGTCGTGAAAGAGAATCACGTTGCGACCGCGCAGGTGGGCAAACTGCAGCTTGGCCCAGGCCTCGACCTTGACCGCGTTGCGCACCTTCCAGTCCTCGGAGTCGAGGTCCCAGCCGACCGGCTTGATCTTCAGCTCGTCGAGGATCGCGTTGAGCTGCTTACAGCGTGAGCCGTAGGGCGTGCGAAACAGTGGCGGCGGGCGACCAGTGGCCGCTTCGATGAGGTGTGCGTTGTCGACGATCTCTTCGCGGGCGCGCTTGACGTACACCTTGCCGCACAAAAAGTAGTGGTGGATGGTGTGGTTGCCGACGATGTGGCCGCGCCGTAGCTCTTCGCGCAGGAGCTCTTTGCCCTTTTCGTCGGCGGCGTGATGGCCCATGAAGTGCCAGCCGTTGACGAAAAAGACCGCCTTGATGTGGTGCGCATCGAGCGCGTCGAGCACCAGGTTCGAACGGCCAATCGCCGGCCCGTCATCGAACGTGAAGAGAATTTCGGGAGGCGCAGGCGAAGGCTTGGGCAGTGGCGACGGCGCCGGTTTGTGCGCTACGGCTTTGCCGGGTTTGTGATGTTTGACCGCGCGCGCCGACGGCGACGCCGCCAGCGCTGCGAACACAATCAGCGCAACTGCGCTGCGCAAAAAAAGAGGCACAGACGAAGGCTAG
>JBBQIO010000555.1:0-3437 GCA_038325015.1 Polyangia bacterium | reverse complement strand
ACAGCTCCTGCATCGCGAAGACGATGTCGTTGGCGTACTCCTGCATGGAGTAGTTCATCGACGACTCGAAGTTGGTCTGCGATCCGTCGTAGTCGATGCCGAGCCCGCCGCCGACGTCGAGGTACTTGAGCGGCGCGCCCGCCTTGTAGAGCTCGACGAAGAAGCGCCCCGCCTCGCGCATCGCGTTCTTCACCGATCGAATCGCGCTGATCTGCGAGCCGAGGTGGAAGTGGAGCAGCTCGAACGACGAGAGCAGGTCGTGTACTTTCAGGAACTCGACCGCCTCGATGAGCTCCTTGGCGGTGAGGCCGAACTTGGAGCGATCGCCGCCCGACGCCTCCCAGCGGCCCGAGCCGCGCGTCGCCAGCTTGGCGCGCATGCCGATGCGCGGCTTGACGCCGGTGCGCTTGGCCAGCTCGGCGATCAGCGGCAGCTCCGACGCCTTCTCGACGACCATGATCACGGTGCGGCCGAGCTTGGACGCGAGCAGCGCGGTCTCGATGTACTCCTCGTCCTTGTAGCCGTTGCAGATGATCAGCGCCTCTTCGTCCTCGAGCATGGCCATGACCGCGAGCAGCTCGGGCTTGCTGCCGGCTTCGAGCCCGTAGTTGTAGGCGCGTCCGGTGGCCGTGATGCGCTCGACGACGTACCGATCTTGATTGACCTTGATCGGGTACACACCCTTGTAGGTGCCCTTGTAGCCGTACTCGGCGATGGCGCGACGGAACGCCTCGTTGAGCTCGACGATGCGATTTTTCAGGATGTCGGAGAAGCGAATGAGCAGGGGCAGGCTGATGCCACGCCGCCGCACCTCGTCGACCAGCTCCTTCATGTCGATCGGCGCCGAGCCCGGACCGTTGGGCGTGACCGCGACGTTGCCCGCGTCGTTGATGCCGAAGTAGCCACCGCCCCACGAGCCAATGTTGTAGATGTCGGCCGAGTCGGCGACGGTCCAGCGGCGAGGAAGTCCTGCGGTTGCGGCCATCTTTTCGGGGTCCTTTCGTTGCGGCGCCAATGTACGGAAAGCGAGCCCCTGCGCGAAGAAAAAACGACCAAGCGACCGCCGTGAGCCGGCGAAAAATTGCCACCATGGTCGCTACTCAGCCGTGGCAGTGAGCGTCCAGCTGCGCTCGACCAGCTCCGCGCCGAGTTTTTTACTGTAGTCGCGCAGCTGATCGATCATCGCGTCGAGCGACGGGAAAAATAGGCGCCACTGCGAGTCGTAGCAGGCCGCGGCCGTGCGCTTGCACTCGACCAGGTTGTCCGCGCTGTGCAGCGTGGGTGCTGCCGACTTCGCGGCGGCGGCGGGCTTGGTTCGCGACTCGGCCCACACCATCGACGCGGCGGCAGCAGAGCGAAACAGCGGCGGCGCGGCGTGCTGCAAGAACGGCATCGCAGAAAAGCGCGCTGCGGCGGCGCCGACTTCGCGCAGAAACGGCGCGCGCGCCAGGGTCTCATCGGTGGGCGCCGGTCCGCGAAATCCGAGCCGGCCAAAGCAGCGCGCCAGCGTGTAGGGCACCAGCACATAGGGGACGTCCTCGTAGTAGCGCAGTGACAATCCACGCTCGGTCGCGAGCCGAGTCGCCGCCCGCTGAACGATCTGATGATCGACGTGCGCGCCGATGCCCAACGGTGCCACCAGCTGCGTGGGAGCGGCTCCGATGACGCTCAGGATTTTTTGCTGCACTGCAACAACGACCTCGTCCTCCTCGTCGGAACGCAGCGGCGCGAGCAGCACACGACCGGAGCGAAAGCGACGGTGCCGGCTGGGTGCCTCGGGCAGCTCGGCCGCCCACAGCGTCGCGCCAAAGCGCTCGGCAAATGCACGATCCTCGGCCAGGCGGCGTCCGCGCGCGGCAAACGGCCCCTTTTTCTCGGACGGGGCAAACAGCGTCATGAGACCGACGCGCAGGCCAGCGGCGACATCGTGCGCGAGCTGACCCACGGCCGAAAAGGCCACATCGTCGGGATGTGGCGACAGATAAAGGACATCCAACTCGCTCAAGGCACCGCCAGGGAAGCACCCAGCTCGATGTAACCCGAGGTCCCGCCGGTCATGCTCAAGGTGATGACCAGCGCGTCGCCGCACAGCGCCGGGAGGGCGAAGACGGCGTCGAGGTCGGGCGTGGTTCCGGCGTCGGCGCCGCGATGGCCGTCGGCGCTACCCAAGACAACGTCGGCCTTCCCGGCGGTGCGCAAGCTTGTGGCCGCGTGCAGCACGGCGTCGTTCGTCGGCTGATAGCCAAACACGCTGAAGTGGTAGCCGCCGGCGGGCAGCTCGCCCGTCAGGAGATAGACCAGCACGAGGGAGTCGCCGACCCCTAGGCCACCCGGTCAATAGCCGTCCGTCGGAGGCTTGGTGTAAAAGCAGCGGTCGCCAATGTTGCCGGGACACACGTCCTCGTAGAGCTGCGCGGCGGGGATGAGCGGACCGCAATGGCCGCCGTCGGCCGCGAGCGACTGATCGCGCATCGCCAGGTCGTTCGCCGCCAGATCCGCGACGCCCAGATCGTGGCGCGAAGGCGACGACGCCGAGCAGGCCGCGGCGAAGAGCGCGGCACAGAGCAGCGACTTCATCATCGGAGCTTCATCGAACATAGATCGCCGCGTAAAACGGCACCGACGGCTGCATCCGTCGCTCGACGTGAAAGCCCAGCGACGCGGCGGCCTCGCGCAGCGGCGCTTCGTAGCGGACGAAGTTCACGACCACCATCTTACCGCCCGGGGCAAGCGCCGGCACCATTCGTTGCAGCGCCGCTCGGCGATCGGCGAAGGCATGGTCGACCTGCGCCAAAAACAGCCAGTCGACCGAGCTCGGCAAAAGACCGGGATCGTCGGCGGTGACGACGCGGGTCTGCAGCCGCGCATCGAGCCCAGCACGGCGCGCTCGGTAGCTGAGCGTCGCCAGATAATCGGCGCGCAAATCGGTGGCAATCACGTGCCCGCGAGGCGTGGCAGCGGCCAAAGGCAGCGTGAAATAGCCCGGCCCGGCTCCGATGTCGGCGACGCGCGCGTCGGGCGCGAGTCCCAGCCAGGCGATGAGCTTTTCCGGATGAAGCCCCTCGTCGCGCACCTTGGCCAAGAGGGCTTGGCCCGGTCGATCAAGCGCGGGCTCGACATCCGGCTCGCGCTGGCAGCCGAGCATTGCGGTCATGATCAGGCCAGCCACGACAAAACAGCCCCCTTCGGGCATCTTGTGCACGGCATGAGCATACAGCGAGCTACACCTTCGGTCGTCGTCATCGGCGCCGGCTTCGGCGGGCTGGCCGTGGCCATTCGGCTGCAGGCCCGCGGCTTTCGCGTCACGCTCGTCGACAAGCGCGATCAACCGGGCGGGCGCGCCTATGTCTATCGCGACGCCGGCTTCGCGTTCGACGGCGGCCCGACGGTGGTAACCGCACCGTTTTTGCTCGAGGAGCTGTTCGCGCTGGCCGGAC
>JBBQIO010000554.1:0-3439 GCA_038325015.1 Polyangia bacterium | reverse complement strand
CACCGAAACGTTCGAGCCGCTCAGCTTGGCGTACTCGATATCGCCCGTCGGCGCCGCGAGCCTGATGGTGTAGGCCACTCCGGCATTGATCAGCGTGTCGTTGACGCCCGTGATGGTGACGGTCTGCGGGACGAACCAGGTGGCCTGCGTGAACAGCAGAGTGCCCGACGCCGGAGCGGCCACGACTCCCTCGCTGGTATTGCTGCTGGTCACCCCGATGTTGACATTGGTGCTGGGCTTGGACTTGAGCACCACGGTGAAATGCGCCTGCGCCCCCGCCCCGCTCGTCGTCAGCCCCGTCGTCGGAGTTACGATGACGCCGACCACGTCGGTCTCGAGATTGGTCGCGCTGACCGTTGGCACCGCCAGCCCGCTGTAGATCGGGTCGGTGCTCACCGTCGCGGGCGCCGAGACGGGGTATGCGGTATCGCCCTCGAAGATCTGATCATCGACGCCGCTGATGACCACCGTCTGCGGCTTGGACCAGTCGGTCGGCAAGAAGGTGAGCGTGGTGGGCGCGTTGACCGAGCCTTGATTGCTGTTGCTGCTGACCCACGGTCCAATGTTCACGGCGGCGATGGGCTGAGTTTCGAGCCGAACCGTGAACGACGCGGTCTGAATGCCGGGCTTGGTATGAAGGCCGCTGGTCGGTGCCACCAGGACGCCGGGGACATCGGTCTCGATATTGGTGACCGTAACGTCGGCGCCGTCGAGCCGGTCGTAGTCGCTGTCGTTGCTGACCGCGGGCAGCGTTTGGATCGTATAGACGTGGTCGCCGTTGACGATAAAATCGTCGACGCCGGTGACGGTGACGGTCTGCGGTGCGTCCCAGTTGTCGTTGGTGAAAGCCAAGCTGGACGGGCTCACCGTCCCCTGCGTCGGATCGCTCGACAGCAAACCCAGCTTCACGTCGTCCGAAGGCTGCCCGGTCAGAACGACGGTGAACGTCGCCGTGGTGCCACTCGCGGTCGTCGTCAGGCCACTGGTCGGCTTGACACGGATGCCGGGTGAGTCGTCGACGACCACAACGGCCATGTCGCGCCCGGTTGGCCGCGTCGGTCCGAGGGGCACCGTCACATTGACCACCAGCGGAGTGTTGGTGCACGCCAAGGAGCCGGTCACCAAAAGCAGGGCCACGGCCGATCGAATCCTCATGCCAGTCATTGTAGCGCCTCTGTGTGTCTAAGATCGATGATGACGCCTTGCGGCCTCCCCTCGCCCGCAAAGCGCGTGCGTGTCGCCACACCCGCACGAGCCGTGTTCGGCCACCCACAGGCACGCCTAAGCCGCCGATCTCGTTGCGCGCTGCCGAGGAACGAATCCTGTAGCTCTCGGCGCGCATGGGCAGACTTCTTCAGATCGGCTTCATCTGGTTTGGCTGTGCGGTGGCCTGGATGGTCCTCGGCGGGACGCTGATCGCGCGCTCGGGCGAGACTTCGGGCGCGCTCCTCGAAGAGGTCCACGCGCTGTGGGGTCCGCCCTTGCTCTTGCGCCCGCCGAGCGGCGGCTACGTCGTGATGCAGGTCAAAAAAGAGCGCACGACGATCCGCGACGCCGCGACGGGCAAGGAGACCCAGACCGAGGTCAGCCACGACGAGCCAGTCAACCTGGAGATCCCGCTGGTCGGCTCCGATCTTCACGCGCGTCTGCGCCTGACGCAGCGCCAAAAGGGGCTGCTGTGGTTTCCCACCTACGATGTGCAGCTGTCGGGGCGCTACCGCTACCTCAATGACAGCGGCTCACAGCGACGCATCGATTTCACGCTTCCTTTGCCCGGGGCCTACGCCATCGTCGACGGGCTGACGGTGCTCGACGAGGACGCACGTGCGCTGCCCATTACGGTGCATGAGCACGACGTCGGCTGGTCGGTCATGGTCGCCCAGGGTGCTTCGCGCACCTTCTTCGTGACGCTGTCCTCGCGCGGGACCAGCACGTTCACCTACGGCCTGACGGCGGGATCCGGCGAGGCGCGCGACTTCCGACTGGTCGTCGACACGGATTTCGCCGACGTCGATTTTCCTGCGGGCTCACTTTCGCCGACGCAGCACGCGGCCGTGGTCGGCGGTTGGCGCGGCGAATGGAAGTTCGATCGCCTGATTGCCAACAGCACGGTGGCCATTGACCTGCCGCAGCGCGTGAACCCCGGGCCGCTGGCGTCGCGCATCACCTTTTTCGCGCCAATCGGGCTGCTGTTCTTCTTTTTTGTCGTTGCGGTGCGCGCGGCGGCGGCACGGCGTTCGCTCCATCCGCTGAACTACTTCTTCTTTGGTTGCGCCTTTTTTGCCTTTCATCTTTTATTTTCTTATACCGTAGATCACCTGGCGATCGCGCCGGCGCTGGCCATCGCGTCGCTGACGTCGATCTTCTTGGTAGTCAGCTATGCGCGCCTGTTTGTCGGTTGGCGCTTTGCCGTGCTCGACATGGCGGTCGCGCAGCTCCTTTACCTTGTCCTGTTCTCGACCACCTTTTTGTGGAAGGGCTACACCGGCCTGGCGATCACCATCGGCGCGGTGGTGACCCTATTCGTGATGATGCAGTTCACCGGCCGGAGGCCGACCAGCGAGGTGCTGGTCGAAGGCAAAGCCAGCGCCTAGGCGCGTCTCTCAATCCACTTCGAGCAGCGTCGCGCGGTTGATCTGCGACTCGGGCTCGGGCTCGTCGGGCGGTGGTGCAATCTTGCCGATTCGGTCGGCGAAGCTCGCGGCCAGAAAGCCGAGCGGCTCGGCCCCGAGCTGCTCCAGGTCGACACGCGCCTGGCCCCAGCGGCGGCGCTCCGCTTCGGAGAGCGCGCGATTTTTGGCGCTGCGCGACACCGTCTCCATCCGCGTGTCGGCCAGCTTTTGCGCCAACTCGAGCACGCCGCCATAGAGCACAGAGCGGGTGGCCAGCACGCGCTCTGCCGCGTCCATCACATGCGTCGTCGTCGCTTGTGCGGTCGCCGGGTCACTGCGCAGTAGCGCTGCATAGACGCGATCGCGCAGCACGTCGAGCTTGCCGTCGTACGAAACGACCGTCGCTGTGACCAAGGTGCGGAGCTGCACCGGCACCGGCACCATCTGGGCGTCTTGAGTCAAACGAATTCCCATCAGGCGACTGGCGAAGCGATCGATCTCGACGAAGCGAGCGCGCAGCGCGTCGAGCTGGGCGCCGTGCGCGGCGATGGTGTCACCCGGGAGTGACGCGGTCTCGTGCGCAACCCGATCGAGAAACTCCTCGGGATTGAACGAGTCGAGCTGATCCAGTCGATAAATTTCGTCGAGCATCGCTAAAGTCTAATCGTCCGTGGGCCCTTCGGGCCCTTCGGGCCCTCGAATGGATAAGTTGATCGAAGCTCGGTCCCGAGGCGCCCGGATGGCAAGGCGAGAGAAGGGAGCTGGCCCGTCGGCCAGTGACCGACGAGCAACGAAGCCAGCCGGGATGCATCGGGGGCGAGAACGAG
>JBBQIO010000553.1:0-3440 GCA_038325015.1 Polyangia bacterium | reverse complement strand
GCATGTGTTCGTGTTCGCCGATGACGACTTCGACGACCCGGATCGGCGGCGCTTCATGGTCGATGTCGCGGTTGCCTCGGCGGCATTTCCGCTGGCCTTTTCGCCCAAGCTGATTCCCGGCTACGGGCTCGGCTACGACGGCGGCCTGGTGGCCAACACGCCGGTCAAAGAGGCGATCGAGGACTCGCAGGTCGAGCGCATCTTCGTCATCGACCCCGAGCCGGCGCAGATTGTTGCCGCCGGCCCGCTCGAAGGGGCGCAATTGTGGTCGCGCATGGGCGAGCTCCTGGTCCATGAGCGGCTGTTTCGCGATCTGACCCAGGCCTATCAAAACAATGACGCGCTCGACGGGCTGAGCGGGCTCGTCGCCAAAGGGAGCATCACAGCTGCACAACACACGGAGATCCTCGAAGCCCTCGGCTGGCAGGCGCGGCGCACGCTGGAGATCTTGCCGGTGCGGCCCGCGAGCCCGCTGCCGGGGACTCCGTTCTCCGGCTTTTTTCGGCGTTCGCTGCGCGAGGGCTACATCGACGCCGGCCGCCAAGCGGCCAAAGCAACCCTGGCCAGGCTGAAGTAGCACACTAGCGAAACGATCGAAGGCCGGTCAGATCGGCAGCGTGGGCGTGGCGCGCGATCGAGTCCACCAGCAGCGGATATTTCGTCGACGGAAAAAGATGCCCCATTCCATCGACGACCAAGAGCTCGGCGCCGGGAATTAGCCGCGCCGTCGCCAGCCCGCCGCGCAACGGCAGGAGCGGATCGCGCGAGCCGTGGATCACCAGGGTCGGTGTCGAGATCGAGGGCAGCCGCGCGCGACGACGGCCCGAGCTGTCGAGAATAGCGACGAGTTGGCGCGCCGCACCGGCCGGTGAGGGGTGGCTTTCGACGTGCGCTTCGGCGACTTTACGGACGCGCGCCTCTTGGAACGGCAGAACATTGCCATTGAGCACGCGAAACACGGCGATGATGTGCTCGACCTGCTGCACCGGATCGCGCGGCGGCCGCTTGAGCAGCTCGACCAGCGCGCGCGGTGAGGCGAATGAATAGCGCCGACCGCCGGCCGTGGAGATAGCCGAGGTCATCGACAGCAGGCGCTCCGGATGATCGATAGCCATGGTCTGCGCGATCATCCCGCCCATCGATGCGCCCACGGCATGGAAACGCGGATGACCGAGCGCGGTCATCAGGCCGAGCGCGTCGGCGGCCATGTCTTCGAGTCGATAGGGCGTCGGGATCGAAAGGCCCAAGAACGTACGCACCAGCGAGCTGCGGACATCGGGCACGCCGAGCGCGTCGAGCCGCGTCGAGCCGCCGGTGTCGCGATTGTCCATGCGCACGACGGTGAAGCCGGCGCCCGCGAGCTGGTCACACAGCTCGTCGTCCCACATCGCGCGCGCCATGCCGAAGCCGGCAATGAGCAGGAGCGGCGGGCCGGAGCCGCGCACGTCGTAGGCCACGTCGATGTCACCCACGCGCGCCGTCATCGTCGTCGTCATTGGGCAGCTTCATAGCCGGCCGAGGGTCGGTCGGGCAAGAGGAGCGCGCCGCCGACGCTGAAGCCGAGCGTCAGGACGAGCGCGGTCGCCGTCGGGGCGACCTGGGCGCGTGCCGAAAGCGCCGCCAGCTCGGCGTCGTTGAGGACCAGCGTCGGAAGGTCGTGCAGTGTGGCTGCGCACAAGATTTCGCCGACAAACGTCGAATCGCCGCCCATTCCGGAGTAGGTCGAGCCTTCGGGGCACAGCGCATCGTCGATGCGCGAGGGCAGCGCGAGCACGACCAGGTCCGGCCGAGGCGCTTGCCGCATGGCGTCGCTGACGAACCGGCGCGTGGCGGCGCGACTCTGCGCGTCGAAATGATCGGGCGACACCGGCAGCCGGGAAAAATCGCGCTCCACGACCCTGCGCCCACCCGGCCAGCTCAGCTTGATCGCGGTCTGGCCGACATCGACGACTAACGGGCTCGTCGACCCCGCTTTCAGCGCCAAGGCAAACCCGCCACTTTCGCTGCAGAAGCGTCCGAGGAGCGACCGCACGAAAGGTATCCCGGTGTCCGCGAAGGCGTCGAGGAGCTCCGGCCGAAGCGCGCCTCCCCCTCCGACCCAGACGAAATCGATCGCGCGGCAGCGCGCATCGAGTGACTCCCGTGAATGACGCTGCGCAGCTCCACTACACAACAGCCCGACCATCTCGGCGACGCGACCGCAAAAATCGGGCGACTCGCGCGCCTCCACAAGCCGTTGGCCACGGACCTCGACGTCCCACAGCTCGAGCGGCACCACGCCCGGCGGATGCACGCGCCTGGCATTGGCCGGTATGGTCACAGCGGCTGCTTACTTTCGGTCACCGGCGGCCAGTCGGCCATTGCGCGCCGCGCGCCCTGATACGGACGCCGACGATGATAAAATCGCTCCGCGACGTAGGCCACACGACAGCTCGCGAGCGCGACCCGGAACAGGGTCAGAAGCCGCCGCTCTCGGCGTGACGACGCGCCGAGCAGCGCAGCATCGGTGCGACGGACGGGATGGGTCGTTCGCCACTCGGGAAAGAGCCGGTCGATGCGCTCCAACTCGCGGCGCATGCGGCGATAGTAGCGGTACATCCCGAGCCAGCTCTCGGGCGCGCGAAAATGCACGAGGCCCGTCGGGACGTGAGCGATCGCGGCCGGTCCGAAGCGCGCTACGATCGCGCGCGAGAGAAAAATATCGTCGGCGATGAGGCCCCGTTCGAGACCGTAAAACGAATCCGACGGGGCCGAACGCGCCCGATTGGCGAGCTCGGCAGCGGTGGGAATCGACCAGTTGCGGATGGCGAACAGCTTGCCCGAGAACCACGTCGGAGGCGGGGCAAAGCCATTGTGCGCGTTGTAGACGTGGAGCGCCGCTGCCAGCCAGGTTTGGCGGAGCGGCGGGACCGGCCGCTTGGGCGGACAGGCGACCTGGACGCGCTCGTCGCTCAAGAGACGCTGACAGATCGCGTGCAGGGTCGGCGGCTCGACGAGGATGTCGGCGTCGCTGTAGACGCGAAACGGCGCGACGACGCGAGCGCCGACCCGCTGCGCCTCGATTTTGCCGCCGCTCGAGGAGGCGATGGGCCACCCGTGCGCGCGTGCGATCGCGGCGCTCTGGTCGGTGCAGTCATCGAGCACGACCAGGCGCTCGAACGTCAACGGCAGCCGCTCCTCGGCATAACGCTGTGCGACCGTCAGCGAATCGAGACAGGCGCCCAGCGTGCGCTCCTCGTTTTTGGCACACACCACGAGCGGGATGCGGGTCATTCGGCCAGCTCGACGACGCGACGCGCGACCTCGCGAGCGCCATCCCGCGCACGGTACGACGCCGCGACCCGTGCGGCGGCAGCGGTGTGTGTACTCTCAGTGCACATGCGCTGAATCGCAGCGCGGCACTGCTCCACCGAGGCCGCGGCCAGATCGAGCGTCAACCC
>JBBQIO010000552.1:0-3443 GCA_038325015.1 Polyangia bacterium | reverse complement strand
GACGGGAGGGCCAGTCGCACTCCGGCCTGCCACGCTCGAGACTCCACGCTCGATCTACTTCTTTTCGGGCTCGGGCTCGGTCACCGTCTCTTGCTGCACCGCCGCTCCTTCAATCAGCCGATTGACGTCGAGCTTGTTGATCCCGATGCCGCTCTGTCCGCCGCCCGGCACCAGCACGATCGATTTTCCGTCGAGCGCCTCGGCAACGCGCAGCTTGACCATCGCGCGCCCGCCCGACCCACGCAGCGCCTCGTTACGCTTGGCGATCGCCTGCGCCTTGGCCGCCCGCTCGGCCAAGATCGCGTCCGCGTTCTGCTGCTGCTGAAAATACTGCGCGTCGGCCGCCAGCTTGGCCTGCGCCAAAAGGCCGGTCGACTGCGCGATATCGGAGGCCACCTTGCCGCGCGCCGTCTCCAGGTTGCGGATCGCCTCCTGCACCGCGGACTCGGCCTCGCTCTTGAGCTGCTGCGCGCGCTGCTCGGCCAGCTTGCGGTCGCGAATCACCTTTTCGTATTCGGGGGCGAAGCGATGCTCGTGCAGGATGACCTGCGAGATGATCACGCCGCGCCCGCCCAGCGCCTCGGACAGTACGACCTTGGCCTTCTCCGCCTTTTCGAAACGCTTGTCCGAGTTGTAGACGGCCTCGGAGTCGAGCTCGTTGAGGACATCGCGCACCAGCGTCCGCGCCATCGGCCGCACCAGCTTGTCGTTGACCTCGGCCGTCGACGAGCCGACGTTCTGCAGCAGATCGGGCGCGAATTTGGGATCGATCGTCCACGATACCGTCACGTCCATCGAGATGTCGTTGCCGTCGGTGGTCTTGAATTCCAAATCGTCGCGTTCGAGCCGGTCGCCGCGCTTGACGTCGGCCACCATCTGCAAGTTCTGCATCTTGACGTCGAAGGTGTAAAAGTCGCGAATGAAGGGCGCGAAGAAGTTGGTCGAGCCCGGCGGATAGAGCTGGTCCTGCACGCCCTTTTTGGCGCACCCCAGTCCAATCTTGCACACCAGCACGCCGACCTCGGTCTCGCCGGTCGAGTGCGAGACGCAACCGGAAGCGCCCGCCGTGAGCACCAACAAGAGTGCAGTAGAGCTGCGCATCAACGAACCTCGAATTTTTTGAGCAGCGCCTGCATGTCGAGCGGATTGAAGCCGTCCTTGCCGTCCGACGACAGGACAATCACGCGCAACCCCTTCAACACGTCGGCCATCTTGAGGCCGACCAAATTCTCGGCGCCCGCGCCCAGCAGCGCGGTATTTTCCAGGCCGGTGCCCTTGGCGTCGGCCAGCTCGACCAGGAGCTTGCCTTCGGCGGCCCGCTTGCGCTTGTACAGGTCGGCCGTCGCCGCCAGCTTCTGCACCTCGGCGCGTCCGCGCTCAAGCTCCACATCCTGCGTCGCCTTGCCCTCGGCCACCGCTGTGTCGCGCTTGCGCTGCTCGATCGCCGCCGCCGCCTCGGCCTCGCGCAAGAACACCGTCTGGTCGCGAATTTTTCGCCCCTCGATCAGCTGCTGATAGCGAATATCGTAGACGTAGCGCTGCACCAGCACGGCGTCGACCGCGATGCCGAACGGCGCCAGCTCCTCTTTGAGCGCCTGGTGCGCGGCGTTGGCCTTCTCGATGCGCCTGGGCCCTTGGTAAAACTCCTCCGAGTTGAGCTCCCCCAGCGTCTTTCGCAAGATGCGGTCGGCGCGCGGAATCACCAGCCGATCTTCGAACGCCCGACCCGGCCCGGCGTCGACGAAGACGCGATGCGCGTCCTCGATGCGAAACAGGACGCTGACGTCGAGCTGCACGTTGTAGCCGTCCGAGGTCTGGATCTTGATCGACGGCGCGGTGCGCGCCAGCGGCGAATTTTCGCCGGTCGCCTCGGAAAAGTTGATGACCTGCATGTCGTGCGGAAAAAGATGCAGCCGCTCGATGCCAGCAATGACGAAGTGTAGCCCCGGTGCATAAAGCTGATTCTTGATGCCCGCCGACGAGCCGAAGTAGACCTGCTTGACGCCGATCATGTTGGGCGGCACATAGGTGGCGAAGGACGACGGCCCGCACCAGGCCAAAAACAGCACGCCCGCGGCGATCCAAGCCGTGCGCGAGCGCAACAGGCGGCGGGCAATTCGCCACAAGATCGTCGTCACCTGGGCGCGACGGAACGGCATCTTGGGCATCACGAAAGGCTCATCCACCGGCATTCTCCTTCTTGGGCGCGGGCAAAAGCGGCGCGTCACCCGCACCCTCTGGCCTACCCTCTGACAACAAGCTTTCGGTCGAGATTGTTCCGTCGAGCTGCGGCTGGAGCTGCCCCATGCGCAGCGCCAATGCACCGACTCTGCGCGCATAGCGTCGCTTGTGCCAGCGTAGCTGCGCGTCGGGCAGCCACCAGGCCAGCGCGGCGAGCACGAAGGGAAACCACTTTTCGAAGATCGGAATGAAGGGCAGCTCGACGCAGATCCCGCCCAGCGCCAGGGCGACGAAGACATAGGTCACGCGCGCCACCGGGTCGCCGCCGCGCCAAATGCCAAACTCGTGCGCTTCACGCTGCGTGTAGGGCTGCGCGATGGCTTGCCACGCCTCGGGCAGCGTGCGCGTCAACTCGTCCCGCAGACGGTCAATGTAGACCACCGGCAGCTCGGCTTCGACGTAGGCCTGCCGCACCGGCTCGATCGCGCGCTCGACCTCGGCCCTGACTTCAGTCTCGTCGTCGACGATAGCGCTGCGCCGCCGTTCGAGCTGGACAAGGACGGTCATCGCCACCTCGGCTGCTGAGAATTCATCGGTCACGGCCAAAGTGTACGACCGAAAAGTTACTTGACCCAGACCACGCCCGACATGCCCTTGCCGTCGTCTTCGCCATGGACCTGGCAGAAGTAGGGATAAAAGCCCGGCGCGGTGAAGGTGACGGTCTGCGTCGAGGTGCCGGCCTGAACGCCAATCCCCGTCGGTGAGATGATCGGAATAGGATTGTCGAGCGCGCCGCGCGTCGACTTCGACAGCGGATGAATACTGAAGTCGCCGCTGAAGGTGACGACCGCGCTACCAGCATCTTCGCTCGCCGGAACGCTCAAACATTTGGGGCTGAAGTGGGTACCGAGCGGTCCACCGAACTTGATCGCGTTGCCGGGCTCCACGTAGCTGGCAGGATCGGCGCACGGCACAAGCGGCATGAACCCGGGTGGCAACGGCTGTAGGAGATCCACGACGCCCGCCGAGAGGTCGGCTGGCTCGGCGTGAATCCCGGTGTCGCAACCGGCGCTCAAGCTCGCGGCGGCCAGCATGAATGTCAGCGCGATCTGCATCGTGTTGCCCCTCATCGTCTTGACACCCGTCCGCCTTGGCTTACGTTTGGGAATCAGCGTGAGGCATTTTGCCCACGCTCACAAACCCGTCGAGAGCGAAACGCCTCGACTGAGGAGGTTCCCATGCATCCAGGATTTTTTTGGTGG
>JBBQIO010000551.1:0-3449 GCA_038325015.1 Polyangia bacterium | reverse complement strand
CGACCGGAACGACCGGAACGACTGGAACGACTGGAACGACCGGAACTGGCGGCACTACGGGACGGCCGCCACCCGACATGGCCAAAAGCGTCGTGGCCAACGAGTGCGCATCGACCTCGGGGATGACGGCGTGCGGGCCAGGCTCGGCCATCGCGGTCAACAAGGCCGCGAAGTTCAGCGACGATCAGGGCAACGAGTTTTTCGTCTGTCGCGACGCCCGCGGTCTGTTCGCCGTGTCCGGGTTGTGCACGCACGAGGGCGTCACCTTGCAGGTCAAGGGCAGCGGCTTTTATTGCCCGCGTCACGGCGCCACGTTCGCCTTGGACGGCTCCAAGCCGAGCAGCCCGGCGCGCTCGCCGTTGCCGCACTTTGCCGTGTGCTTCGATTCGTCGAGCACCCTGTACGTCGATACCAACAGCGAAATTTCGTCCTCGACTCGCTTTTAACTGGAGCCGCTAGCGTGGGAATCAGAGCGATTGGTTCCTGTGTGGCTCGTCCTTCTGTGCTGTCGTTGGTTCTGCTGGCGCTGCTGTCGGTCGGCTGCCCGGCGCCGGATCCGTCGAGTGGATTACAGGTACACACGAGCCCGGATCAGCTGCTCGACTACAACCAGTTCACCTGTGTCGTGCAGCCGACCCTGATTCGCCACTGTTCCTATTCGGCCTGCCACGGCAACGTCAATCACGCGCTGCGCATCTATTCGGCGGGCAAGCTGCGCCTCGGCGTTTCGAACACCACGGCCACTCGCGATGGGACGCTAACGGCCGCCGAGGTCGAGGGCAATTTCGAATCGGCCTCGGGTTTGCTCTTCGCGGCGACTGCGGCGCAGCGTACCAGCGGCGACGTCGCGTCGATTCCACTGCTCGGCAAACCACTGGCCGCGCGCTTTGGCGGCGCCGAGCATCACGGGGTCGCGGTGTTCCCAGTCTATCCGGCCGTGGCGCCCGAACAGGACCCCGAGTGGAGGTCGCTCCTGGCCTGGGTAGCCGGCGCCAAACAGCCCAACCCCGTGGACTCTGACTGCGCAGAGCTGTTCTCCGAGCTCAATCTGGCGCCGAGGAAGCCGTGAAGCGTCTCTGCACACTCATCTTGGTCGCGTTGCTCGGCAGTGGTTGCGTCGTGGTCAAGCCGTACGAGCGCGAAAAGCTGTCCAAAAACATCATGACGTTTGCGCCCGACCCGTATGAGGACGTCCTCGACCAGCACATGCTCGAAGCGCGTGAAGGCGCGGTCGGCGGCTACGGCTCGGCGGGCGGCGGCTGCGGCTGCAACTGAGCTCTGGGATGAACGTGCGCGCGCGTTTACGGGTCGCGGCCCTTAGCGCGGCGATGCTCGCGGCGATGCTGCTGGCGCCAAACCGCGCGGCGGCCGAAGACTCGTTCATCGCAAAAACCCAGATCTACGTCGACAGCGACCACACCACGGTGGTGTCACCGCTGGTCGCCCTATCGCGCGACGCCTGGAAGGGCGGCACGCTGAGCGCGAGCTACGTCGCGGACGTGGTCTCGTCGGCGTCGATCGACGTGGTGTCCAACGCCACCAAGGAGATGCACGACTTCCGCAGTGAGATCACCGCAGGCCTGTTGCAAAAGCTGGCCAACACCACACTCACCGGATCGTACATCTACAGCATCGAGCACGACTACGAGTCGCACAACCTCAGCCTGGGCATCGCGCAAGATTTGCTGCAGCGCAACACGACGCTCGCGCTGGGCTATGCTTTGTCGCTCAATTCGGTCGGGCGAGCGGGCGATCAGCTATTTCACCGCACGCTCGACGTCAACGGCGTCGGCCTGACGCTGACGCAGACACTCAGCCCAGCGACGATCGCGCAGCTCAGCTACACGTTCAGCGACAACGATGGATATCAGGCCAGCCCCTACCGCTTCGTGCGCATCGAAGGCGCGGGCGGCAGCATCGACTACAAGGTCCCTGAGACCGAGCCGGGGCAGCGTTTTCGCCACGCGGTAGTCGTCGGGCTCAATCGGCACCTATTCACCGATAGCTCGCTGCAGGCGGACTATCGGTTTTACGCCGACTCTTGGGGAGTCGAGTCACACACGGTTCAGATCCGGTACATCGTCAATTTCGGTGATGTACAGCTACGGCTGCGCGAGCGCTTTTACTATCAGACGGGCGCGAATTTCTTTCGCTCGCACTATCTGGGGAGTGCCGGGCTGCCGGCCTTCGTCACCGCCGATCGCGAGCTGTCGTCGTTCTGGTCGACGCTGACCGGCGTAAAGCTGTCTTGGCGGCTGCCGCTGGTCAACCGGGCGTTGTCACTCGAAGCCAAGGCCGACTTTTTCTATTTCGACTATCTCGATTTCGCCCTGCTTCATTCCCGGGTCGGCGCGACTCTCGAAGCCGGCTTGAACGTGATCTATTGAGCCGGGTCAGCCTCATCGTCGCATTGATCGGATTGCTCTTGGGTGCGGCGCGGGCCAATGCCAAAGCGACCGTCAGCATCCTGGGGATCTCCGGTCCGGGTGGCCCTCGCTTCGTACAGCAGCTCAAAGACGACCTGAGCGACCACTACCGGATGATCGCCGGCAACGTGTACCGCGAAAAGGCGATCGCGTTGGGCCGACCGGGGGCGTCGCCCAACGAGGTGCGCGACGTGTCCACTGCACTCGGCCTCGACGTGATCGTGGCTGGCGCCATTGTCGGCGAAGGCGCCGCGCGCCGGTTGACGCTCGTCTTGCGCCAGGGCGCGGATGGGCAGGTGTTCGCACGCACGCACTACGAGCTCGGCGGAGTGACGCTATCTTTAATTCGCGCGCGGGTCGTCCAGGAGCTGGTGCGCTCGATCGATCAAACGATGGGCGAGACGACAGACCAGGGCGAGCTCCCGCCCTCGGCCACGCCGCCGACGCACCACAAGCGCGTGTGGGCGCCACTGCCGCCGCCGACCAGCGACAGCGACGACGACAGCGATGTTGCCGAAGCGGCGAACGGAACCACCGAAGCGGCACCGGCGCAGGGCAACACGAGCACGCCCAATCCGGGACTGTGGGTTGGAGTCGGGCCGGCCCTCCTGACGCGGCGCCTTTCGTTCAACGCACCGGGCGCAGTGGGGTACGGTGCCGGCTCGGTCGCAGCCATTCGCGTCGACGCGCGGGTGCAGCCGTTCGGCCTGTCGAGCGAGCTGGCCAGCGAGCATCCGGTGCTGGCCGCCTTCGGCGTCGAGACCTCCTACGAGCGCGCGCTCGGCTTGAGCTCGACCGTCAACGGAGTTGCGTCGACGGGCACGGCTTCACGCTGGCGGATCGCGCTGGTGGGCCGGATCCCGCTCGGCAAAGCGGCGCGCGGCGGCATCTTGTCGCTCGGCTTCGGCGTGCAGTCGATCGCCTTTTCGCACAAGTCACCGAGCGACTTGGCCGTGCCCGACGTGAGCTACGACCTTGTCGAAGGCGCCATCGGCTGGGAGCGCATGCTGGGCACGCCGCGCC
>JBBQIO010000550.1:0-3449 GCA_038325015.1 Polyangia bacterium | reverse complement strand
GGCTCGATGCGGGCGTCCTCGGAGGACTCTTGCAAGAGCACACGCACGGCGCGTAGCTCGAGCGCGATGCGGTCGGCGACGGTGCCTCCCTCCGCCGCGGCAAAGCCGAGCAGCCGCTCGACCTCGGAGCGCCATTGGTCTGATGTGTAGTCGACCTGCGACAGTGCCTCCTGCGCATCGGGGGACTCGGGAAAGCGGCTGACCAACGTGACCATCACCTCGCCCGCGCGCTCCCGTTGGCCGACGTCGTATAGGAGCCTCCCGAGCTCGGCGGTCAGGGCAATCTGGCGCGGCGGATCTTTTTCGAGAAGCAGCTCCTCCTCGAGGATTTCGATGACTTCATCGAGGCGGCCGAGCTCGAGCGCGAGTCGCCGCGCGTGCCCGACCGGCTCGTGCCATCCCGGTGCTTCGGCATAGGCGCGTCGATACAGCGACAGCGCGCGCGTCCGCTCGGGCACGACCTCCTCGGCGACCAGGCCGAGCGAGCACAGCCAGGTCGGCCGCTCCTCGACGGAGAGCTCGTCGAGCAGTCGCTCCAAGTCGTCGACCAAGGCGCGGCCATCGCGGCCGTCCCTGAGTCGCCGGCGAATCTCGTGACGGAGTTCCAGATCTCGCAGTATATACGGCGCGCAGCGGCGCGCGTCCGGACGACGGGGCTAAAAACTCGGGCACGGGGTGGCGATGGGCGCGCCGGCCACGACGGTCGGGTGGCCGGCCAACAGGCTCTCCAAGAAGCACTGGTACACGTGCTTGGGCGCCTCGGTCTGAAACACGACCTCGTGGCCGTCCTCGATGCCGTCCTCGGGAAACTGCGTCACCACGGCGGTCGCCGTTGCGTTGCCGACCGTGCGATTTGCGCTCACAGGAAACCCGATGCTGCTGTGGCCGCCCAAGCCGATGATCGCTTCCAGCGGCAGCTGTCCAACGAGATCCGGCTTGTCGTGGTCCAGCGGCGTTCCGGCCAGGTCGAGCCCGGTCGACAGACTGGTCGCGTTTGCGATGCGCGGCAAAATGTAGTGGTCGACGATTCCCTGCATCATCAAAACATTGCGCGGGGCGGCACCACTCGGTGGCGCGTCGATGATCGCCTTGGTGTAGACCTGTGGATCGGCGGACTCGACAGCCCACTGCGTGATCATCAGTGCCGGGTCGAATTGGTCGAGCACGCGGTTGGTCAACGTGTAGCCGAGCAAGAGCTCGGCCAGTGGCCGGACCTCGAGCGGCTTGGCCTTCCACACGATGTTCTCCACCCAGCTGCCGCCGGCGCCGCTCAGCATTGCGGTCGTGAAGCGCGGCTCGGTGGCCACGGCCAACGGCGTGATCCAAGCGCCCGTCGAGTGGCCCATGATGGTCAGGTGGGTCAGGTCAAAATGCGCCGGCCCACCGCCCACGACGGTCGCCTGCGGGCACGCCGAGACGTCGAACGAGATCGTGCTCAGCACGTGGGCGAACACCATCAACTCGAGCGCGGACTCGCGCACGTTGTCGCGCAGCGCGGTCGGGTTGTTGACGTTGAAAATCAAGAATTCCTCGTCGTCCATCGCCGGATTGCGCAAGCCACCGAGCGGCCCGTCGACCTCGACGCCGGCGAACCCGGCATGGGCGAAGAGGAGCGCCGGTCCGGTGCCCGGCACGAGCGCCGGTTGGCCGGTGGCTGGCTGCGGCCCGCGATCGACCAGCGGTCGATTGCCGCCCCCTCCGGTGCGCACGAACAGGACGACCGGATAGCCGGGCGAGGGCATCGGTGCGCGCGGGATCGTGTAAAAGACGCTCGACGGCGACAACCGCTGCTGCTGTAGCTCCCCCTGTGCATTGAAAATCCACCCGCCGCCGTCGGCCGGCTTGGCATAGGGCGGCGTTCCGGCCTGGTAGTCGGGCATGTCGATCGTCGTCTGAAAGACGCAGTAGTCGTCGAACGCATCGGTCAACGCGGGGGACGGCGAGGGTGAGGGCAAGGGCGCGGCCATGGCGGTCGCGTAGGCGGCGTTCATCTCGGCGGTCGGGTCGCCGGTGGTAAAGGCCGATAGCGCGACGATGCCCGCGGCGGGCGATTTTTTCTGCAGCGCGGCCACCGCCTTTTGATAGCTGGCCAGCCCCGTCGGATTCAGGCCGGCCGGCGCGCGGCCCGACAAAAGCGTCTCGGCGGCAGGAGCCACGCCAAGGGAATGGCCGGCCACGTCGTGCACCGCCTTGGTCACCACCGCGGCATACAGCGTGTTGGGCCGCAACGGCAGACCTTGGAGCGGCAAGACGACCAGCAGGTTCGGCGCGCCGAACGGTCCGCCATCCGCTTCGAAGGTGATCTCGGCCGGGCTCTTGGTCAGGTACTCCGGCGAGCGCGCATCGACGTTCAGGATGTACACCGAGGCGTCGTCGCCCACCGAGCCCTGCAGGCTCGGCAGGGTCTTCGGATCGATCGGCTGCTCGGTGGACAAGTAGAGCGCAGCGCTCGTGGCGAAGCCGACGCGGCCGGCGAGCAGCGCCAGCCCCTCTTTGATCAGCACGACGTTGCCGCTATTGGTGATGCCGCCCAGATTGATCGTACCGTCGGCGTTGCGTAGATCGTCCGAGGGAAACGGCGCGTCGTAGAGCTGGGTGCGCGCGAACGACATCTTGATCGTCGAGGAGTCCGGCGAGGAGGAACAGCCTGCAGCGACGGTGAGCAAAAGAGAATAAGCAAATAAAATAGCGTTACGATTCATCAGCCACCTTTACGAGCCGCGCAGCAACTCCAGCGCGCGCAGAAAATTTCCGCCCAAGATTTTGCCGATGCGCTCGGCCGACCAGCGACGGCGCAGCATCTCCTCGACCAGGCGCGGCAGCTCCAGGCAGGTCGGCATGTCGCGCGGGGTGACGATGGCGCCGTCCCAGTCCGAGCCCAGCGACGCGTGATCTTCACCGACGGCGTCGACGATGTGCCCCAGGTGATCGACGATGCTCTTGGCGGCGCCGCCCCACATCGAGTCGCCGAGAAACGACGACTGATACATGACGCCGACTGTGCCGCCGGTTTTGGCCACGGCACGCAGCTGCTCGTCGTCGACGTTGCGCCAGTGGGCGTGAACCCCGGCGATGCCGGTGTGCGTGACCAGCACCGGACGCGACGGGTCGTGCGCTTCGATGGCGTCGAAAAAGCCCCGACGATCGATGTGCGCCAGATCGACGAAGATGCGGCGCGCGTCGAGCTGGCGCACGAACTCGCGGCCGGCGTCGGTCAATCCACCCGCTGATCCGGTATGCATGCTGAGCGGGCTCGACGTCTGTCCAAGCGACGAGGTCGATAGATGCACAAGCGTGACGCGCAGGAGCGCGCTCGGCGCTCGATCGAGCGCCCCCGGAGCATCGAGCGCGTTGCCGCCCTGAATCGAGATCATCGCGGCGTGGTGACCGCGCGCGCGCGCGCCGCGATATTCGGTCAGGTTACAGACCACCTCGACGTCGTCGGGGGC
>JBBQIO010000549.1:0-3456 GCA_038325015.1 Polyangia bacterium | reverse complement strand
TCGGGGTGCCATATTCGACAGTCGGCTCCTCGGCGCGGTCAGGGACGAGATGAATCTGCTAGAGGTCGTGGTACGAAGCTGGTCGGCTACCAGTACGAGCCGCACTATGCGTCGTTCGTCATTGGTCGATGAGGTTCGTGTCGACCCACACGGCTCCAATCACATGCAGTTGGCCGGGCCAGCGGCGTCGGAAACGAAGGGCGCTTTTGGAGGTGTAGGTAAGTATCTAGAATCAGCTGGTAATCTTGTTCCGGGTTAGATGAAGGCTTGCGCGCAAAATCCTCTATCATGATCTCGCAAAATGCGTTTTCCACCTCCTGATTGGCTGGCATGACCGCACCGACACCGGCGTCTGCCCTCATCGCGCTGACCCAGCGACGTATCCTCGATTTGTCACGCGTCTTCGGCGTGCGCCTCAGGACCACGACCAAGACTACCAAGCAAGAGCTTGCTCAGATGTTGGGTGGGCAGCTCGACGGGCGGCTTGCTGCCTTGCTGCGCGAATTCGGTCGTGAGGAGCTGGCCAGCGCTTGCAAAGCACACAGCCTTCCGTCCGAGGCTACAGCCCGACGCGAATTGATCGAACGACTTCTCGTCAGAGCGGGGATTGATCCAGCGCTTTCGACGCCGGCTGCCGTCCTGCCGATCGATACCGGCCTGCCGCGTGTCGGCCAGATTGTGCGCGCGCGGCATCGGCAGTGGCTCGTTGAAGCGGTACACCAAGCTGGCGTCGAAGAGTCCGCGCGGGTCACACTTGTCTGTCTCGACGACGATGATCCCGGACGACGCCTCGAGGTCCTGTGGGATCTTGAGCTCGGTGCACAGCCGATCGATCCCGAGAAGCGCGGCCTTGGGGCGGTCGATCGGCTGGATCCGCCCGACCATTTTGGCGCCTACTTGCATGCGCTTCGCTGGAACACAGTTAGCGCTGCCGACGCTACTCGATTTCAGGCGCCGTTTCGCGCCGGCATCGAGCACATCGC
This sequence comes from Polyangia bacterium, assembly GCA_038325015.1. GTDB lineage: Bacteria > Myxococcota_A > Polyangia > Palsa-1104 > Palsa-1104 > JBBQIO01. Next base: position 2,473 of record JBBQIO010000549.1, on the reverse strand, counting down.
CCATCAGCTCACGCCGCTCATGAAAGCGCTTGAGCTGCCGCGCGCCAACCTTTTCATCGCCGACGACGTCGGCCTCGGCAAGACCATCGAAGCGGGTCTGGTCATGCAGGAGCTCATCCTCCGCCAGCAGGCGCACTTTGTGCTCATCGCCTGCCCAGCGTCGATTTGTCTGCAGTGGCAGGGCGAAATGCGGCGGCGGTTTGGCCTCCAATTCGAGGTGATGACGCGGGCCTTCGTCGCCCATCGCAGGCAGCAGCGCGGCTTTGGCGTCAATCCTTGGGCCACACATCATCGCTTCATCATTTCGCACGCATTATTGCGGCGGCCAGAATATCGAGAGCCGCTCATTCAGCTCCTCGGCGATCGCGCCGAAAAAAGCCTCTTTGTCCTCGACGAAGCCCATGTTGCTGCGCCGGCTACGCGCAGCCGGTATGCCGTTGACAGCGATACTACGACCACCATCCGCGACCTCGCTCCGCGATTCGACAACCGCGTATTTCTATCGGCGACGCCGCACAATGGCCACTCGAACAGTTTCAGCGCGCTTCTCGAGATCCTCGATCCCATTCGTTTCACGCGCGGTGTTCCCGTAGAGGGCAAGCGTGATCTCCAGCCCGTCATGGTACGTCGCCTCAAGCGCGACCTCAAAAAGCTCGGCATTGAGAGCGTTCCTGATCGCATTCTTGTGCAGATCGATCTGACCCACGACGGCAACGCGTGGACTGCGGCGTCGCAACGATCCGACGGAAAACCGCTGAACCCATTTTCTCTCGGCGCCGGCGACGCGATCGATCTCGAGCTTGCTGCAGATCTCGCCCGTTACACCAAGCTCTGCGCGCCCGACAAAGGTGGCGGCCGCATTCCATTCATTCGGCTTCAACAGCGTTTGCTCTCGAGTCCGGAGGCTTTCGCCAAAAGCCTCGAGGTATACGCTCGCGCCGTTGAAGCCAAAGGCGGGCCGCAAGCGCAAGGCACAGCCGAGCCAGCAGATGCCGAGCTAGACTCCGATCTGTTCGGCGCAACCGACGAGGCGCTGCAAGCTGCGGCTGATGCCGCGCTCGCTACGGCCAGCGCCCAGCTGCCGTCGCCCACCGAAGAGGCCGCACGGCTTCTTGCCGCCATGCGCGCCAACGCCGACCGTGCTCGCCGCGCACCCGACGCCAAGGTGCGCGCGCTGTTCGCATGGATGCGCGAGCATCTATGCCCCGCAGTCGGCCGACCCGACGATCGCTCGCTCTCACGACTGTGGTCCAAGCGTCGCGTGATTCTGTTCACCGAGTGGGCCGACACCAAGCGCTACCTGGTTGACCTCTTGCGTGAAGCAACTGCGGAAACCGATCAGCCGAACGACCGCATCGCGAGTTTCTCCGGCGGGATGAGCGACGATGCGCGTGAAGAGCTGCAACGCCGTTTCAACGCCGACCCCGACCTCGAGCCGCTACGCATCTTGGTCGCCACCGACGCTGCGCGCGAAGGCCTCAACTTGCAGGCGCATTGCGCAGATTTGTTTCACATCGACCTTCCCTGGAACCCAGGGCGCCTTGAACAACGTAACGGCCGCATCGATCGGACCCTGCAGCCCGAGCCCGAAGTGCGCTGCCACTATTTCGTGTATCCGGCCCGTCCCGAAGATCGGGTGCTCGAAACACTGGTGCGCAAGATCGACACAGTGCAGCGCGAGCTCGGCTCGCTCGGCGGGGTGCTCCTCGACGAGCTCGAAGCGTTGCTGGAAGGCGGCATCCAGGCCGGTACCGCGGCACAGCTGTCACTGATCGGTGCAGATCGTTCCACCGAGACCGTGGAAGCCGAGCTCGAAGAAACGCGCAAAGACGAAAAGATGCTGCGCTCCGAAGTCGACCGCGCCGGCAAGCATTACGAGGCTTCCCGTCGCGCACTCGAGGTGAGCCCCGAGGCACTGCGGCGCGTGGTCGACATTGGGCTGCGGCTAGCCGGCACCGACGGCCTTGCCCAGCTGCCTGTCAATACAACCAGCAAACCAGACGTGCACCAACGCTTCCGCTTGCCGGCACTCGATCGATCCTGGGACGTCACGCTCGATACGCTTCGACCCCCGCGACCACGAGATGAATCGTTTTACGATTGGCGCCAGCGTCCGCCCTTGCCGGTCACGTTCACGCCGATTGGGCGTCTCACCGGCGATCTCGAGCAGCTTCATCTCGCGCATCCATTTACCAAACGCATCCTCGATCGATTCTTGGCGCAGGGTTTTGCCGCGCATGATCTCCGGCGCGTCGCTGGCGTGGTCGATCCACAAGCAGGCGAAATCTACGTGATCGGCTATGCGCGCTTGACGTTATTCGGCCCTGGCGCGGCCCGGCTCCACGACGAAATCTTGGCTGTTGCCGCGCCGTGGGACGGCAGCCTCGACAACGCACAATCGCTTGCCGAGCGGCGCGAATGGCCGACCGCCGCGCAAAGCGCAACGATTATCAAATCGGCTGAGGCCAGCCTG
>JBBQIO010000548.1:0-3462 GCA_038325015.1 Polyangia bacterium | reverse complement strand
ATCCGCCCGCCGACATGCAGGTCGGGCAGGCGATGGTGGCGGACATCGTCGCTGGATTGATGTCGTCCCCCGACTGGCCGACCAGTGCGCTGTTCTTGAGTTATGACGAGCCGGGTGGGTTCTATGATCATGTCGCGCCCTCGCCGGCGTGCATTCCCGATGACATCGCCCCGGTGGTCGCGGCCGGCGGCGTACAGGCCAAGTTCGATCAGACTGGTTTGCGCGTGCCGTTGATCGTGGTCTCGCCCTACGTCAAGCGCGGATACGTTTCCCACCAGGTCACGGACCACACCAGCATCCTGCGCTTTGTCGAGGCGCGCTTTGGGCTGAGCGCGTTGACCCGTCGCGACGCCAACGCAGTGCCGCCCTTCGACCTGTTCGACTTCGGTGAACGCAATCTGGCGGTGCCCGTGCTGCCGCACGCGGACATCGATCCGGCCCAATCCGCGGCGTGCGGGGCGCAGTATCCGCCGAGCACGAACTGAAGGCGGTTACGGAAGGACGAGGGGCGGAGAGATGGTGGCAGGCAGACCCGCGGTCGCAGCGCTGATCGGCTGAAGCTGCCATCCGGTGTTGCCACCGCCCGAAGGGCCGCAGGTCGGATTGTCGATGGTCAGCGCGTCGAAGGCCGCAGAAGCGCTGACGTCATTCGCGTCGACCGTGGCCGGCACCATCAGGGCGTTCTGCGAAAGCGAGTACAGCACCGTCCTGCCGAAGAGCTGGTCGCCGATGCCACCGCCGTCGTTGAAGAAGGCGGTTCCAGTGCAGCTCGCGCCACTGTAGTAGATCTGCCCCGCCTGAAACGTGCCGTCCCAGTTGAGCACCACGACATAGCCGGTCGAGGTCAGGAACTGCACACCGCTCCAGCCGACTGCCAAGATGGTGCCCAGCGTCTGGCCGGCCGAATCTTTGAGCAGGGCCCCACCCGATCCGCCCGCGGCTCCGTTGCACACGTAGCTGGTTGCCGTGATCTCGCTGCTCTCGAGGATGCCGTTGCCGGCAATGGCGCCGCCGGCGCCGTTGTCCGGGCCGGTGTCGATGCGCTCGCCGCCGGTGGCGCAATGCGTGCCGATCGGCTCGTCGCTGACGAGAACGAGCGACTGCGTGCCGTTGGTCCCGTTGGTCCCGTTGGTCCCGTTGGCGCCGTTGGTCCCGCTGGCGCCATTGCAGACCGGTTGGTTGACGGTGATCTCGCCCGTTTGCAAGATTCCGTCGCGTGCCACGCCGCCGCCGGCGCCGTTATCGAGCCCGGCCTGCACCCTTTGGCCGCCGTTGGCACAGATCGGTCCGGGGCTGACCACGGTCACCACCAGCAGCGACGTAAAGCCGTTGGTTCCGTTGCTGCCGTTGCTGCCGTTGCTGCCGTTGCTGCCGTTGGCCCCATTGCTGCCGTCGGTGCCATTGGTTCCATTGAGGCCGTCACGGCCGTTGCACACGACCGCCGTCGACGTCACTTCACCGGGCTCAAGAACGCCATTGCCGGCGCTGCCGCCGTTGTTGCCGTTGTCGCTTCCCGCGCTGATTCGCTCGCCGCCCGCTGGGCAGGTGGCGCCCGCCGCGACCGCACTGATGGCCGTCAGCGATACACTCCCCGCGGCGCCGGTTTTGCCGGTCGCGCCGTTGCACACGTACGAGGTGGCCGTCACTTCGCCGACCTCAAGCTGACCGTCATCGGCCACGCCCCCCGCCGCTCCGTTGTCGGGGCCGGAGTCGACGCGCTGCCCGCCGAAGGTGCAGTTGCTGCCCGCCGATTCGGTGGTCAGATGTAGCAGTGCGTTGTGCCCGTTGCCCCCGTTGCAGATGTACGCGGTCGACGTCACTTCGCCTGGCTGCAGCACGCCGTCGCCGGCCACCGATCCGTTGAAGCCGTCGTCGAGGCCGCTGTCGATGCGCTGACCACCGGTGATGCAGTTGGCGCCGGCCGCCTCCGGCACAAGCAAGATCAGAGAGCCGTAGCCGTTGATGCCGTTACAGATGTAGTAGGAGGCCACGACTTCGCCCGGCTCGAGCACATCGTCACCCGCGACCGCGCCGTTGGTGCCGTTGTCGAGCCCGACTTGCACCAACTCACCACCCGCCGTGCAGTTCGCACCCGGCGGCTCGCTGCTGGTGAGCGTCACGGCATCGAAGCCAGCGGCTCCGGCGACACCCATGTCTCCCTGCGGTCCCGGCGGCCCGGCATCGCCGGTCGCGCCCATCGGCCCCGGCGATCCGTTGCACACCGGCCAGCGGCTGGTGATCTCGCTGTCGTCCAAAATGCCGTTGCCGTCTTGGTCCAACCCGGCGGCCAAGATAGTGCCGCCATACGGACACTCGGCGACGGTCGCGACGCCATTGGTGGCCACCAGCAGCGCGGCGGTCTTGGGTAAGGTGCAGGCGCTGCCGGCCAGGACGGTGCAAAGAATCAAGCTGGTGCGCGGAGTGAATAGGAGCATGGCAGGTTCCTCGTAGGAGTGACTGGGCCTGCTCTTGTTTTCGACAGCGCGATGGGGATCTTGAGGTTGCTACGCGAGGCACCGGCGGCGCGCGCCCAAGGGACCCTGAGGGCCTCTACTTCTCTACTTGTAGTGGACGACGAGCGGCGCGCAGATCGCTTGCAGCTGATAGACCCAGTAGCCGGCCTGGATGTGGAAGCCGACAAGCACCTGCGTCGGGCCGCATTGGTCGAAGTAGCCGGTATCGCCGTGATCGTAGGCAAAGCCGCTGGTCGACGAGTTCGACGCCAGGGCCCAGGTGATGGCCAGGGTGTTGTTGGCGCCCGGGGTGAGCGTCGGGTTGGCGCAGTAGAGAAAGGTGCCGTCGACATTCTCGTTCGCACTGCTGGCATACGTGTGCACCGCGACGCCGGCCTGATTGGCGGCGCACAGATAGGCGGTGCTATTGGTGCTGTCCGCACCGATCCAGCCCAGCTCGCCGACCGGCGCGCCGAAGGTCAGCGAGTAGCTCGAGCTGCCGGTGGTCAAAGAGATGGGCGAGCAGTAGACGGCGAGGCCGCCGAGGTAGGCCTCAGCGTCGTCCCACAGCGCGAATCCAGTGACCACATTGCCCGCCGGACACAGCGAGGATCCGGCGCTGCCGTCGTTGGCGCCGCCGCGGGCCGGCAGATTGACCGGCGTACCAAGCGTGACCGACACCGGGCAGCCATTGTTGACCGTGCCGTCGCAGTCCTCGTCGGTGCTATTGAAGCAATTTTCGGCCGCCGGTGTGACCTGACCGGTGCAGCTGCCGAGCGCTCCGATGCAGCTCTGCGTACCCGCCTTGCACGCGCCCTTGCCCGCAGTGCCGCTCTTGCCGGTGTAGCAGGATTGGGTGGTGACATCGGGCGCACAGGTCTCGGTCGCGCCGTTGCAGACGGTGTGGCCGGCCGCGCACGCGCCTGGATTTCCCGTCGCGCAAACCATGCCGGCGACACACGCAGTCATGGCAAAATCGGGAGGCGGCGGCAGGGCGAAATCACCGGCG
>JBBQIO010000547.1:0-3463 GCA_038325015.1 Polyangia bacterium | reverse complement strand
GCGCATCGGGATCGCCAGGTATTCGGTCAGGACCTCTTTGCGCAGCGCCTCGACGGCGGGATCGACGCGCACCCCGATCCGGGCCAGCGCGACCGGGGCGTGGCTGCCCTTTTCGAGCACCGGCGGCGCCGGCGGCGGTGCGGCGGGGCGCGTGCTCTTGGCGCCCGGGGCCGGTGGTGGCGGTGGTGTGGGACGGGGCGGTGCCGCAGCGGTCGTCGACGTGGTCCGCGCTGGCGGGGCCTCTTCGCCGAACAATTGATCGAAGAGCTGGTCGGTCTCGACCTCGACTTCGGGGTCGACGTCCGGAATATTTTCGCTGCTCCGCTGCTCCGCTTCGAGCTCGGCCAGCCCGCACAGGAGCAGCGCATCGAGCTGCGCCAAGAGCGGCGCCGGATCTGCGCCAGCGATCAGCTGACCCACGAGCGGCCGCTTGGCCATCGCCTCCCATCCCGCCGCGCCGAACACCCGTACGAAGGGATCGCGAAAGCGCGTCGCGCGCGCCACCAGCGAAACTCGCGCGTCTAGCTGCGCCATCTGCTGCGCGAGCTGCTCGGCATTCGCCGTTTGCTGCAATGCAGCAAACACAATCCGCGGACAGTCCATGGGCGTGTGCACGCGGTCGGTCGGCGGCTCGCCAGCGACGAAGCTCCACTCCCCGTCGGCCCAGCGCACCATGCCGGCGAGCTTGCTTCGCGCCTGCGCCCCGAGCTGCTTGAGGAGCTCCGTCTCACTCAAAAAGCCGAGTCGCACCATGGTCGCGCCCAGCCTCTCTTTGGACTGGCTGGCCTGCGCCAGCGCCTCCTGGTGCTTGACCTCGTCGATCACGCCGCGCGCCACCAAAAACTGGCCCAGCGTCTCGGTGCGCAGATTCGACTCGACGACGACTGGCGAGCCGTGCGCCCAGATGATCGATTTTTTGACCTTGCCGCGCAGCAGCGACAGCTGCCCGGTCGCGCGCCGCTCGCACAGCTCCAGGAACAGGCGCGGCGGCGAGTGCTGTTCGAGGCGTCCTTCGGTCGGCAAAGGCGAAAACGACGGCGGGCGAGGCGGCGGAGGTGGGCCGGTGGGCACCGACGGGGGGGGCACGGCCGTCGGCGCGGCAGCCTGTGCCTCATCCGCAACGGGGACGGTCTCGACCACAGGCGGCGGTGCCGCGGGATGCGGGCGCTCCTGCAGCTTGAGCAGGCGCCGCACCGTTTCGGCGATCTCCGGCAGCTGCACCGGCTTGGCGAAAAACTGATGCGGCCCGACGTCGCGCTGCAGCTGCGCCAGCGCCGCCTGATTCTTGTAGATCGCCGACATGATGATGAGTGACGTGTGCTGCCCGTTAGGGTGCTTGCGCAGCTCGCGGCCGAACTGAAACCCGTCCATGCGCGGCATCAACAGGTCGGAGATGATCAGATCGAAGGCGCCCTTCTCGACGGCGTCGATCCCCTCTTTGCCGTCCTGCGCCTGCACGACCTCAACGGCGTGATCGATCAGAACCGGATCACGCGTGAGCAGCGTGTGCAGGATCTTACGGATGTGCTTGTCATCCTCGACGATGAGCACGCGGACGGCCACGTGTCATCTTAGCTCCATCTCGTTTTATTTATGCGGTCCTTGTCCCTATTCGCAGGGACCGCCCGGTCGATTCGAGCGCCTGCACGGATCGAAGCTCTGCTCTTGGGCTTCGCGTCCGTCGCCGCGGATGAGCCCGCCGGAAAACTCGCGCTCGACTAGCCCCTGCCCTTTGGCGGGGGTTGCGGCGGCGTTCACGCACAGCTCGTCGCAACGCTGCCGAACCGTTCCGATCCGCTCCAAGCTCTCGACCCGCTCGCCACATTCACAACGGTATTCGTAGATCGGCATCCAGTCGATAATGCGCCGAGTCGGTTATTTTTGCACTGCGTGCAGGACCGGCGTAGGCGCACACAGCTCGCGCGCGCGGTCGGCCCACGGTCCGTCAGCTACCAGAGCGAGATAGTGATGCAGGTGCAATCGGCCAAGGTCGACCTGGCCCGCCTCGATGAGCGACGCGCCCAGATTGAAGTGCGCGTCGGCCAGCGCAGGTGCCAACACGATCGCGCGCGTCCATTGCTGGCGCGCCTCGTCGACGGCGCCCAGCTCCTCGCGAATGCAGCCGAGGTTGTAGCGCGCTTCAGGCTGGTCGGGATCGAGGGCCAGCGCGGCCGAAAAAGCACGTACCGCTTGGTCGAGCTTGCCGCGCCGATGGTGCAGCAGCCCCAAATTATTGTGCGCTGCAGCAAACTGCGGGTCGAGCGTCAACGCCTCACCGTACGCGGCTTCCGCGCTCCCATCGTCGCCAATGCTTTCGAGCCGGATTGCTTCGACGAAGCGATCATATGCACTCTCGCAGGGAGCCGGTTCGTCCGCGTGCGCCGGCGTCTTGGCGGCCAGCGCAACCATCTGAGCCGCGAGCTCGGCAGTCGAAAAATCGAGCACCAGCTGACCGGACAGCGGCTCGAACGGCGTGCCCGCGCCCGAGCACACGACGCGATCGCCGTCGGCCACGACGCGCAGCTCGCCCAGCGCCCGACCCGGCAGCTGCTCTTTGAGCGCTGCCACCAGGCGCCGCGCACTCTGCAGGCTGAGCCCGGCTGCAAGCATGGCCTGCGCGCTCTTGAGCGCGATCAGATCGGCAAAATCGTACAATGCGCGGCCATTCGCGCGCTGCGACGGACCGATGAGGCCGGTCTGCGCCCAGTAACGAATCCGGCTCTCCGGCAGCCCTAAAAGCGCAGCCACCTCGCGCCCCGAAAATTGGGTCAGCGTCACCTGGCCACCGTCTGGTGCCGCTCGGGCTGGCCTTCGATGTCGACGTCGATGTGGAGCACGGTTCCGGCGAGCCGAACGCGCAGCTCGACCGATTCGAGCGGCGCCGGACCGTTGCTCAAACGAACGGCTTCCCGCTCGGCGAGCCGGCGGACGCGCTCCGTCAGTCGTGGGTCGCCGGCCAAGAGCGCCACCATCCGCTCGGCAATCGGCGAGTCAATCGGCTCGCGCACGAGCGGCTGCAGGGTCTTGAGGTCGACGGTCAGCATCATCGAGCCGAAAAACGCCGCGCGCGCCGTCGACGAGGTCGAGCGCTGCCCTTCGCTGAGCACAAGCGAGTGCGCGATCAGCAGGTCGAGAGCGGCGCCGCTGAGTCGCTCTTTGACCTCGCGCTCGAACAGGCTGACGCGAAAGGCACTGGTCAACGGCCGTCTTGTCATTAAGGTAGTCATCACACCTACATTGTATCCATCTGCCGCAAACAGGCAATTTTCTCAGCGCGCGCAGCGCGCAGCCAGCGCCTCCAATTCGTCGGATGCACCGACGAGCGCACGCGCCTGCGCCAGCGCCGAGGCGAACGCCGCGTGGTCTCCCACTACACACGCGCGCTGACACAAAAGGTAGCGCTGCCAGGCAAAAAAGCGCCGCGCCTGCGGGTCGGCGGTCAGGGGTCGTGCCGGCGTGACAA
>JBBQIO010000546.1:0-3465 GCA_038325015.1 Polyangia bacterium | reverse complement strand
CCTGCGCGGCCGACGAGAGCTGCGCCGAGGGCGTATGCGTCAAGCAGACCGTCGATGCCCACTTTTTTCCGTCCTACACCACGCCCTTGGTCACGCATCTGCAGTGCACAGGCTCGGTGCACTACATCGACGCGAATAGCGGAGCGGCCATGGCGACGACGGCCGCGACGTGCGCCGCCGGTGAACGCTGCCAGGAGGGCACCTGCTATCGCACGATGTAAGGTGTGCGGATTGTGTGCAGTCCGTCGCAACGATCCTGGTCCTGATGGCCGTGCTAGCCGCTCCGATGCCTGCCTACTGCGCAACGGCACCGACCGAGTTCGACAGCATCTCGCTCGGGGCGGTCGTCGGCTTCGGCGTCGGCTCCTCGGCCATCGGCGTCAGCCTGCTCGGTGACCTGGGCGCTGAATTCGTCGGCGTCCGGAGCTTTCGCCAGACGCGCTGGCTGGTGCAGTGGGATGGCCTCATTTCCGCGCGCGGCGGTATCGTCGGCAACACTCTGCCCTACATCGGCTTGGCCGGCATCCATACCTTGGCCAGCGCCGCGGGCGGTTACCGCTGGATGTACATGCACCGCTGGAGCCTGTACACGGGCGTCAAAGTGACCGGCGATTTTTCTCTGCTGGTACCGCCGGGTGGCCCCTACTCCGACCTGAAAACCCTCAACGACATCGACAGCGTCGGCGGGCTGACCGCGCGCGGCGCGCTGCGCTTCGACGTCGGCGTTTCGTTCATCGACGGGCGGCGTTCGCTGCTTCTGGTCGGTTTTTTTCAAGAGGCCCTGCAGGCGCCCGGCGTCTACGCACCCGCAGCCAGCTTTTCGGAAGGCGGCCTCGAAGCGCGATTCGACGTCGCGCACAAGCTCACCATCGAGCTCAACGGGCTCGCCGGGCGAACGCCTGTGATGACCCAAGCGGCGCTGCAGACCGCCGATCAAGCCACGTACGCCGAGGTCTCCGGGCAGGTGCGAAAGATCTTCGTCAATGGCATGTGGCTGACCCTGAGCGGCAGCTTCAGCCGCCAATTCGATCGACGGACCTACCAGGGCAGCGCGATCGTTTACGACACGGCGAACGCTCCGGCCTTTGGCTTCGTGCTGCTGTACGGCATCTCGCTCGACGTGCACCACCGACTTGCGAGGCCGCGGTGACGACCGCACGTCGCGCTCTGTCTCATCTCGCGATCGTGTTTGGCCTTTGGGCCGCGACCGGCTGCGATCCGCAGAAGGCCGACTGGGGGCTGGGTGCGATTGTCCACGCGACCACCCCGCCCGACCCCAGCGTCAGCTGCGGCGTCCTTTTGCCGGCGGATCCGATGGCCAAGGAGCGGGCGGCCTGCCAGTTTGCCATCGGTGCACACACCTCCAGGACGCTCGGGATCGATGCCGCGCTGGCCGCGACGATCCCTTTACGCCACGTCGTCATCCTGATGAAGGAGAACCGCAGCTTCGACCATCTGCTCGGGGCGCTCCATGACCGCGGGCAGCCCGGGGTCGAGTCCATTCCCGCGACCTACACGAATCCGGATCGGCGCGGACACCACATCTATCCCTGGCATGCGACGACGACCTGCGTGCCCTACGATCCCGGCCATCAGTTCGATTCGGTGCACGCCTGCCTGGACGACGGCAAGATGGATGGCTTCGTCAAGAGCGCGGCGAATACGACCGCGTCGGACGGCTCGTTCGTCATGAGCTATTACGATGACGCTGACCTGCCCTTTTACTATTGGCTGGCCACCACCTTCGCTATCGACGATCGCCATTTTGCGACGATCGCCAGCGGCACCTACGCCAATCGCGCGTACTACATGCTCGGAACCAACGCCGGCGTGGTCAATACCGGCATCGAATATCCGCCACCGTCGGCGCCGTCGATCATGCAGCTCCTGTTGAACGCTGGTTACACATTCGGCGCATACACCGACGGCAATGACCCGTTCGACGGCGCGCTCGACTGGAAAAATGGCGATCCCGGCGTGCACTCGATTGGCGATCTGTACGACGACTTCGACCGCGGCACGCTGCCCAATGTCGCTTTTGTCGACGGCACGGCGAATTTCGAAGACGACCATCCGGTGGCCGATCTGCAGCGCGGCGAAGCGTGGCTCAAAACCATTTACGATCACGCCGTGCTCAGCCCCCAATGGCCACGGATGGCGCTGTTGTGGACCTACGACGAAGCGGGCGGCTTCGCCGATCACGTGCCGCCGCCGGATACGGCGTGTGATCCGGATCCGTCGCATCCGACCTTTTCCGAGATGGGACCGCGCGTCTCGATGGTTGCGATTTCACCGTGGGCCAAGCGCAATTACGTCTCGCACGTGGTCGAGGATCACACGGCGATCACGCGCCTGATCGAAGCGCTCTTCGATCTGCCGGCCCTCACCGGCCGCGACGCCAATTCCAGCGCGCTCTTCGACCTGTTCGATTTTTCCTGCGGTCGCGACCTGTCGGTGGCCGCCGCGCCCGACGCGGCGACAGGCGGCTGCGCCAAGCTTGCCCCGCAGCCCGATTGAACAGGGACGAGCTATCCGCTTCACGCTGCCGATTTCGCGATCGCCCGCGCTTGGCAGACCGCAGTTATTTGAGGACGCCGGCTGCGATCTGGACGAGGCGGTCGACGGCCGCGTCAGCCATGTCGGGCAGCGCCAAACGCAACACCGGGATTGCACCGTCGAGCACTTTGACCGCGACGACATCATGTCCGAAGCTGGGCGCTGAGCGCGCCTCGATGCCGGCGGCGCTCAGCTTGGCTTCGAGCTCGCCCATCTCGCGCGTGGCCTGATCTACGGTCGGGCGATTGACCAGCAAAAAGCAGCCGTGATGCGGCTCGACGATTGTAAGCGTTTCGCTCAGCCCCTCGGCGGCGCGCCGCTGCGCAGCGACCATCCTTTCGTTGCGCCGTCGATTGAGCGCTAAGAACGGCGGGGCATCGCCCAGCGGCCCAAAAGCGTCGTGCGTCGCCAGCCCGCCGGTGAGTGCCAGCTCTTCGACGATGCCGGCCAAGAGCCACTCGGCCATCTGCGTCAGCGGCTCCGACGGATCCGCCGGCAACCACAAGAGCGCCGAACCCAGTGGCCCGTATTCCACGCCCAGCTGGTCGAGGTTTCGGTGGCTGCGCAGGCACAAGAGGGGAATCCGCTCGTCGCTGCATTTGCCGACGACGCATTCGATGTGCGGTGAGCTGGCATCGTAACAGCTGGTGTCGAAGACCATGAGCTGCAGCGCGCTCAACGGTTTGTTGGTCAAGCTGGCGAAATGGTCGACCGTGGTCACCGAGTCCAGATAGTGAATGTCGCCGAGCCGCAGCTCGACCTCCTCCATATTCGGCAAGAGGCGATTCAGGCGCGGTAAAAGTTTGTTGACCTCGAAGTACACGTCCGGCGGCAGGAGCAGGCGCCGTGGCGACTGGAGTGAGAAATCGACCACGCGCAGCGCCGCGGTTCGCGTGCCCATGCCCGAGC
>JBBQIO010000545.1:0-3479 GCA_038325015.1 Polyangia bacterium | reverse complement strand
CGCCAAGGTCGCCAGATTGGTGACGATGACCGGCACACCGTCGATGACCGGGTAGCGCGCGGCGCAACCGACGCACAGCAAAATGCCCTGATCGACGACGATCGGATGTCCGCCCGCGCGCCGCGGCCGCAGATCAGTCTCCAGCTCGACCGTCGACAGGTGCCAGCCCAGCTCGTCGCGGCGTCGGCAGCGCGGGCAGATGAGCGGCAGACCGTCGGCAAGCTCGAGGTTCACATCGACTACGATAGACGGGCTGCGCGGGGTGCGACGAAACTTTTGCGCGCAAGTCGACGATAATCTCCTTGCTGCTATTCCCGGTTACACTCGTGCGAGGGGGAACAAGACTCCGATGCCGCCGCTGAGCTTCATCAAGATCCTGGGCAACGTGCTGTTTTTCGCCAAAGGGCTCAAACTGCCGACGAGCTTTCAGAAGCCGAGCGGCGACCCCAAGGGCAAGCAGTACAGTGACGCTTGGAAGCCCGCGGATCGCATCGCCATCCCGCAGCTCATTCCGCCCTGGTTTATGGCCGCCGAGATTCCCAACAAGGCCTACCAGAAGTCGGCCGACACCATCGGTCAGAACTTCAAGGATCTGCACGATTCGCTGATCGACGCGGTTGGCTTCGCCCACAACATGTGGAAACTGCAGGCCATGTTTTCCGGGCTGCAGATCATGGCTGTGTCGGCGATCGGCCAACCGGGCTGTCTGCAGGGGCCTCCGCTCGACACGCTCATCAAGACCGCGCCGATGTGCGCGGGTTTCACCGGCAACGAGGGCAAGTACCGCGATGCGGTTGCCACTGGCGTCAGCAAGTGCTTCAAGAACTGGCAGGATCAGGTGATGGTGCCGGGCTTGCCCTGGTATCCGGCATTTGCGGCGTTCCCCGGCCCAATGGCGCCGCCGATGCCCAACATTCCGACGCCGCTCATCGCCTGTCCGTCGGCGATGATGTCGCAGATCTGCGCGCCGACCCAGATGAAGCAGGAGATGATCAGTGCGCTCGACGGCGATCTCAAATCGAAGGACAAAGACAAGCAGCACGAGGCGCTGTTCGAATCGATCGCCACCGTGTTGGCGATGGCCTTTTTGATGTGGCTGCCGGCCCAGCAGGTGATGCTGGTCTTAGGCATGGGCCCGATTCCGACGTTCGCGCCCCCGTTCGTCCCTGTCGGTCCAGTGGTCGGAGGCAACAACATTCCCGCGCCCGGCCACCTGATGGCGTAGCCGGAGAACGCTTTTTCGCGCGAGCCGTTATTTTTTCTTGAGTGCTCCGCCGAGGAAGTTTGGGTCGTCTTTCATACGCTCCAGCTGCGCGTTGATGTCCGAGTTTTGTTGTCGCTCGAGGTCGGCGAACACGCGCTCGATCTCGCCGCGAATTTGCGTTTCGGCGATTCCGGCCTGGCGCCGGCGCTCCGCTTCGTCGAGCGCCAGCTTTTCGATCAGCGTCGGGGGGTTGAGGGGCATCGTCTGATTCACCGCGCCGACTTGATCCTCGATGACCAAGAGGTCCATCTGCACGCCGGTCTTGGCGAAGATGCGCTTCTGCTGATCCGGTGTCAGCACCACCTGCACGTAGCCGCGACCGAGGCGCTTCTGCTCCCCCTGAACGTAGCGATTCCCCAGCTCCTCGAAGGCCAATGCGTCGCGCTGCAGCTCGGCGGCCATCGCGGTCTGCTTCTCGACATCTTTTTCGAGGCTGATCTGATTCAGGCGCTCGACCAGCTGCTTGGCGCGCTTGGTGAGCTCGTCCATCGTGTCGTTGGCCATCGTCCCCCACGCAACTTTTTACCGCGGCTTGCCGATGATGCCAAAGAATGGACCGAAAAAGGGGGATGATGAGGCGGCCGAGCTGTCCTAACGCTGCCCTAAACCTTGCGAGTGCTCTCGTCGAGCTCGATCAAACGCGCCTCGGCCTCGGCTAGCTTGCGATGCGGAAGTCGTCGCACCAGCTCACGCACACGGTGGCGCAAGCTGGCCTCGGGCCAAACGAACAGATCGGCTTCGTCGACTTTCAGCGTATGCGCAATGGAGAGCAGCAGATCGAAGCTTGGGGGATGAGCGCCGCGTTCAATCGCGTAATAGTGTGAGACGTCGCATCCAACGAGAGCCGCAACTTCCGGTGCGCTCAAACTCTGCGACTCGCGAAATTCGCGAATGCGGGCGCCAACCAGTCGCAATAGGGGACGCATTGATGGTGGGATGGGTTAACACAGACGGAGAAGAATAGCGTGGCGGCGCAGACCAAAGTGAACGGCGGGCGTACGCGACGGAAAACGGCGGAGAAGTTCGTACACGGCTATGAATATGGTGGTATATACCACCGCGAATAAAATGGCGAAACCGAGGGTACTTCTTGTCGATGACGAGGCGCCGCTGCTGCGGGCGATGGCACGCCTCTTGGGGCCGGCTTTCGCCGTGACCGTTGCCGAAACGCGCGAAATGGCGATCGCGGCGCTCGAACAGCACGAGTTTGATTTACTGGTTTGCGATCTTTATTTGGGAGTTGTCTCGGGGCGCGACGTGATGAAGGTCGCCAAGGAGCGCTGGCCCGAGATGCTGCGCGTGGTGCTTTCGAGCGCGGCCGAAGAGGAGCTCAAGGCGCTGGTCACAGAGGGTGTGGCCGACACGGCGCTGGCTAAGACCTTGGACTCTGGCGTCTTGATTACGCAGCTGAATCGGGTGTTGGCGGCGAAGTGACGAGCTTGGGAAGATTTGCACTGCGCGCGCAAAAGCGAGCGCCTGCACCATGCGGACGTTGACATCCGTTATAGCGGACGCTCCGTCAGGCGTACCCTTTCCGTTCCGGCAACGCTCCGTGCCATCCCGAGTCGTAGCAGCGCGCCGCGAATCTCTCTATAAGGGCGCACCTAAGGAGCACGTAGATGCGAAAAACGATCCTGATCTTTCTTTTGGCGGCCGCGGCCTGCGGCGGCACCAGTACCCCCAAGCCCAAGGGCACGCTCGATACCCTGGCGACCATCACGACGATTGGCTCGACGCCCGACCCCGTCGAGAAGGGCGGCAACCCATATGGTCTGGTGATCGCGCCGACCACTGCGGGTTTGATCACGGCCGGCGATTTGATCGTCTGCAACTTCAACGACGGCGCGACCAGCACCGAGGGCGCGGGCACGACCATCGTGGGCCTGCATCCGACGGCCGGGGCGACGCCGTACAGCATCGCGAATTCGCCCGACCTGCAGGGTTGCAACGCGATCACGATGCTGCCCGACGATTCGATCTCGGTGTCGGCGTACGGCTCGAACAAGAACCCGTTGGTTGCGGCGAGCGGTACGGTCTCGGAGCCGTTCGCGTCCGACACGTGGGATGGCCCGTGGGGCGAGGCATACGTTCCCGCCAGCGGCACTCGCTCCGCTGCGCTCTACGTCACCAACTCGACGCCCGGACATGGCACGGTCGATCGCATCACGCTCACCGGCGACGCACAGGCGTCGTTCACCGAGATCGCCAGCGGCTT
>JBBQIO010000544.1:0-3481 GCA_038325015.1 Polyangia bacterium | reverse complement strand
GTACCGAGCGTGCGGTGGGCTACCGCGCGCGACGGCCGTGAGCCGACCCGTTCGGCCAGCTCGAGCGCCCTGCGCGCCTGGTCCCGTGCCGCGCGCAGGTCGCCGACGTCGATGTAGACCTCGCTCATCAAGCGCGCCGTTTCGCTCTGTAGGAGCCGATCGCCGAATGCAATCGCCGATTCGGTGGCCTGCTGCAACAGGTCCGAGGCCTCGGCGGCGCGCCCCAGCGACAGGAGGGCCTCGCCCAGTCGCGTCTCAATCACGGCCTGTTCGAGCCGATCCCCGAGATCGGCGGCCAGCGCGAGCGCCTGCTTGAGCACATCGTGCGAACGATAGACGTCGCCGCGATCGCGCCATGCCGCGCCCATCGCCACCAGCGACTGGACGACACCCTGCTGATCGCCGATCTCGCGCCGCAACGCGAGCGCTTCGGAGAGCCGGACCACGGCCTCGCCGTGACCGCCCGAGGCCTGGTGGACGAGCGCCAGGTTGTGCAGTGACAATGCAATGGAGCGCGGGTCCCCGAGCGCGCGACGCAGATCGAGCGCTCGGCCGTGGCGTTCGAGCGCCAGCGGGTATTCGCCGCGGTGAAAGGCGACCTTGCCGAGATCGTCCTCCGAGGCCGCGACGCCACGTAGATCGTCGGCCCGCCGGAACAGCTCCAAGGAATGGCCCAGGTGCTGCTCGGCACGATCGTAGTCGCCCAGGCGGCGATGGACGCGTGCGATGCGGCTGTGCGCGGCACCGGCCTTGGCCGGATGGTCGACGCGCCAGGCGCACACCCGCATCTGCTCGAACGCCGCCAGCGCCTGGTCGAGCCGACCGGTGCGCTGCAGCACGTCGCCGTAGTCATGCAGCGGACCGAGGCGACCGACGCAGTCCTCGGGGTCGCACAGCGCCAGGCCGTGCGCGTAGAGCTCGGCCGCGGCATCGTTGGCATAGCGCGAGCGGGCCTTGTCGGCGGCGGCAAAATAGACCTGCGCGGCGACGGAAGGCTGCCCGCCACGCTCGAGGAGTTGGGCATACAGCTCCAGGTGCTCGCTGGTCTGCTCGCTTGGCCGCGGCAGGCGCGTCTGCAACCATTCGGCGCACGCACGGTGATAGCGGCGCGCGCGATCCGCCGACACCAGCCGGCGGATGAGCTCTTGTTCGAGCGTATGCTTGAAGGAGTATTCGGTCTCACCCGCCACCGTCTGACTCGGCGCCTGTGTCAGGAAGTCGCGTTCGATCAGCTCTTCGAGCGTGGCTTCGATCCGCACGCGCTCTTCGAGGGCAAAGCCGAGCGCTGGGTCGCCGTCGATGCGGGTCAAGACGACCATCGCGTTGAGCCAGAACACGGGGCCCAAGGTCGCCCCTTTGGACAATAGATCGCGCTCCAGCGGCGTCAGCGACGAGATTCTCGCCTCCACCGCCTCCTCGACCGTGAGCGGGAGCTGGGCGTCGGCTGCGCGCGCGGCGTCGACCCGCAGTCGATTGCCGTCGGCCTCCGGGGTCAACGTGCCGTTGGTAAAAAAGACCCGGACCAGCTCCTCGATGAAGAACGGATTGCCCGAGGTCAATTGACAGGCGTCCGCGACCAGCGACGCGGGCAGCGGCTCGGCCTTGACCAAGAGGCCGCGAATCAGGCGCTCGGCGTCGGTCGCGGACAGGGGCCCGAGTTCGATGCGCGTGTGATCGACCGTGCTGCGGTCGTGATCGCCGCCGTGGCCCCAGCGCGGCCGACGGATAAACAGCTCGTTGCGCGCAGCGGCGATAATGAGCAGCGACGAGCCACCGAGACCACCGGCCAGCTCGTCGATCAGAGTCAGCGAATCGTCGTCCGCCAGATGGATGTCGTCGAAGGCCAAAATGAGCTGTGCGCGCTCAGCGTCGAGCTCGAGGAAGCGGCGCAGCACAGCGCGCGCGATGGCGTCCTCGTGGCGCGGGTCCTCGCCATTGGAAAGGGCCCGCAAAAACGCGTTGTCCTTGACCCGCAGGTCGAGGAAGCGGCCGAGGAAATGGATCACCTCGGTCATGCGGCGATCCCCGAACACCGACGACAGCTCGGCGCGTGCGCGCTCCAGCTGGCGCTCCTGATTGTCCGACGGCGAGATGCCGAAGCGGTCGCGCAAGATGCGGCGGATGAGCGAGTACGGAGGCGCGCCGTGAATGGCCCGCGCACGGAGCACCCGCGGACGCGTCGCACCCCCGTTCGAAGCCGCCGCCTCGGAGCTCGCGTCCGGCTCAGGATGGCGCGCCAAGAGACGCGCGATCCATTCGGAGACCAGCCGCGTTTTGCCCACGCCCTGCCCGCCCACGACCGTGACCAGCTGCGGCGCCTGGTAGTCGACCGCGCGCGCCAAGAGGCCGTCGAGCTGAACCATGGGCTCGTGCCGACCGATGAGCGGCTGCGGCAAGAGCGCAACCCCTTCAATGCGTCGTCGCGCTGACCGCCCTCGCTCCGGCCCGCGCCCTCGATCGGACGCCAGCGGGACGGGCGCTCCGGCCAGCGACTTCCGACCGCTGCGCTCGGTGGGGCTTTGCGGCGGGCGAGCGCTCGCGCTCGCGCTCGCGGCAGACGTCGACGACCCCGCGCCGGGGGGCACAGGTGGAAGCGGCAGGGGCAGGGGCGGCGGAAGATCGTTTTGCTCTGGCACGTGGGCAATGTACCAGAGTCGCCCGCGCAAAAAAGACGGGCCCGAGATCGATTCTAGCGCGGGCAAAATTCATGTATGCTCGCACTGCGTGTCTTCTCGGCTCCTCTTGCGGTCGCGTCCTGACCACCCGCTCGACCGATGTCGGCTGCTCCTTTTTTGCGCCGGTCTCCTGGTCTGTGCGGCGACGGCCCCGGCGTGCCAGACGGTCGACGTCGGTCCCACCACGGGGCCGCCCGAAGGCTGTGCGGCGCCGCCGCCTTTCTTCGTCACCGACGTGTGGCCGAAATATTTCGACAAGTACTCGTGCGGTAAGAGCAGCTGCCACGATGCCTCGTCCGGCCATGGCTATTTCCGCCTGCAGTCGGTGATGGGGATCCCGGCGCCGGTTCCCACCGACCCGACCACGTTGTGGCCGCCGCAATGGGCGTTCAACCTCGAGAGCGTTCAGGCCAACGTGTCGTGCGACAATCCAACGGCTAGCATCGTCCTGATCGTGCCATCCGGGCAAAGTGCGCCGCATCCGGGGGGCATCGTCGTGACCGACCTGCCGGGGGCCAACACACTTTTTACGCAATGGCTGGCACCATGATCTCGGCACCGGCCTTGCGCTGGACCGTCAGGCAGGCCCGCGTGTGGGCGTGGATGTTGTTGATGTGCATCGCCGCCACGCCGGCCGCCGCCAAGGGATCCGTGCAGCTCAAGGTGATCGTCCCCCGCGCCGCCGTGCGCGTCGGGCCGGGCTATGCATACCGCGAGCTCTATCGCGCCGAGCGCGGCGAGGTGCTGGCGGTCGTCGACCGCAACTCCAGCTACTGGTTTCGCGTCATCCTGCCCGATGGCCGCTT
>JBBQIO010000543.1:0-3482 GCA_038325015.1 Polyangia bacterium | reverse complement strand
GGGCTGTCGAAGTTCAGCTCGCCCAAGCTGCACCGGACGGTGCGTGCAGGACGAGTTCACAAACTGGAGCCCACGCTCAAGCAGGCCGATCTCGAAGGCGGGCTCCTGTACTACGACTGCGCCACCGACGATGCGCGGATGACGCTGGAAAACACCATTGACGCGCGCTCGCTGGGCGCGACGATCGTCAATCGCGCCCACGTGCTCGAGCTGTCGCGCGATGGCGACCGCGTAGTCGGTGCCAAGGTAGCCGCCGACGTCGCCGGCACGCTCGACGCCACGTCGACTCTCGAGGTCAAGGCGCGCGTCGTGGTCAACGCCACCGGGCCGTGGACCGATCAGATTCGCAAGATGGCCGGCGAGTCGTCGATCTTGTCGGCCAGTAAAGGCGTCCATCTGGTGGTCGACTCGGCGCGGCTGCCGGTTCGCCACGCGGTGGTGATGAAGGAAAACCGCCGCGTCGTCTTCTGTCTGCCGTGGGGCGATCGCACAGTGATCGGCACTACCGACACATTTTACGACGCCGCTCCCGAAGAGGTGCACGCCAGCGCCGAGGACGCGCGCTATCTCTTGGACCTGGCGAATCGCTATTTTCCCGACGCCAAGCTCGGCTTCGACGACGTGCTTGCGACCTGGGCCGGTCTGCGCCCGCTGGTGCGGCCCGACGCCAACGTGGCCCACGCGTCGGACGTCTCGCGCGAGCACCACATCACGCGCGCGCCCGGATTAGTGACCATTGCGGGCGGCAAGCTGACGACGTTTCGCCGCATGGCCGCTGAGGTCGTCGATGCTGCCGGCGAGCAGCTGCCAAGCCCACCGGTGCCGTCGACCACGGACGAGCGGCCGCTGCCCGGGTCGCAGGGGATCGACGGCTATGCCGGCGTCCAGGCGCTCGCCGAAGAGCTCGCTGCCACCGGCCTGGTCGATGCACACGTGGCCAAACATCTGGCCGCGACCTACGGCCAGCGGGCGCGCCAGGTCGTCGCCCGGATCGCTGCCGATCGCACGCTCGGCGAGAGACTCGATCCCGAGCTGCCCTACATCCTGGCGCAGGTCGATACCGCTGCGCTCGACGAGCAGGCGCTGGCGGTCGATGACGTTCTCGATCGCCGGGTGCCGCTCCTACTGCGGGCGCGCGACCAAGGTCTGAGCGCGGCCGAGCGCGTCGGCCGGCGCCTGCAGGCGCTCCTGCAATGGGACGAAGCGCGCACCACGAGCGAGATCGAGCGCTACAAAAACGTCGTTGCGCGGACGCGACTATTTCGCGTGCCCCAGAGCCTCTCGTAGGCCATCCGGCCACCGTCGTGCGTGTGATGCTAGACTAGCGTTGATCCATGAGTAGCCACCAAACCGAAGTTCTCGATACGCTGATTGGCCGCACGATCGGTAACTATGTCGTGCGCAAAAAAGTCGGCCAGGGTGGCATGGGCGCGGTCTATCTCGCCGAGCATCCGCGCATCGGGCGGCAGGTCGCGATTAAGGTGCTGCTCCCCGAGCTGTCGAAGAATCCGCAAGTCGTGCAGCGCTTCTTCACCGAGGCCAAGTCGTCGAGCGAGATCCGCAACCAGCACATCATCGACATCCTCGACTTCGGCGAGCTCTCCGACGGCCTGTCCTACATCATCATGGAATGGCTCGAGGGGCAGAGCTTGCGCGATGCGCTGCGCGCGGGAAAATTCGACCTCGATCGGGCGGTGCACATCGCCATTGGCATCGGACGGGCGCTCGGCTCAGCGCACGCGCGCGGCATCGTTCACCGCGACCTCAAGCCGGACAACATTTTTTTGATCCCGCGCGGCGACGACCCCGACTTCGTCAAGGTGCTCGACTTCGGCATCGCCAAGCTAATGCAGCAGGAGGAGTCGGCGCACGACATCAAGACGCAGACCGGGGCGCTTATTGGCACGCCGGCGTACATGTCGCCTGAGCAGTGCCGCGGGCAGGCGGTCGATCAGCGCACCGACATCTACGCGCTCGGCGTCATCATGTACAACATGTTCACCGGCAAGCAGCCGTTCATTGCCGAGGGGCTGGGCGAGCTGCTGCTGGCGCACATGACGCAGGTGCCGACGGCGCTGCGCCAGATCGAGCCGGAGATTCCCGAGGTGCTTGAGCACTGTGTCGCGCATGCCCTGGAGAAGGATCCGGGCGCTCGCTATCAGCGCATCGAAGAGCTGCTGGTCGAGCTCGGCGATACCTCGGCGCAAGCGGCGCTCGGCGACGGCCCACCGGTGGTTCGACGGCACGGGAGCACTGGCCCGCAGCCGACCTTCCGCGGTGGGGGAAACACCAACAACGCGACCAAGCTGAGTCAGGCGCGACGCGGCAGCGCGCTGTTCTTAGGCATCGGTGCGGCGGTGCTCTTGGGCAGCGCGGCGTTCATCGTGCCCAAGCTATTGCACGGCCATCCCGACACGCCGCCGATCGTGATTCCGCTGGACAACGCCGAGCCGAAAACCGATCCGAAGATTGTTCCCAAGAGCGACCCGAAGAGCGACCCGCATCCGGCGACCTCGGTCCATTTGATCATCCACACCGAGCCAGCCACTGCGCTCATCACCGTCGACGATGCTCCGGTGAGCAATCCGTTCACCGGCTCATTCCCCAAGAGCGACGTCCGCCATCACGTCATGGCCCGCGCAACGGGCTACCAAAATCAGGCCCAGTGGCTCGCTTTCGATACCGACCACGAGCTCACCATGACGCTGCTCCGGGCCCCCGCGATTGTGCCGCATGAGCAGGTGCGTCACGACCACGAAACCAAGGTCGATGCCACGAACGTCGCCAAGCCGGACGTCAAATCGGACGGCAAGCCGGTCTACAAAGGCACCAAGGGCAAGCTGATCACCGAATTTCCCGAGTAACTCGTGCCCTGTCCGGTTTGAGCACGAATACGCGATCCGGTCGGCGGCGACGGATGAGTTATGATTCGCCGACGCGAATTGCGATCTTAATCCTGGCCGCGGGTTGCTCCGGCGGCGATTCGGGAGGGGCGGCTGGCCGTGGCGCGGGGAAATTCGGTGACCACTCCGGCCGTGGTGATGTTGGCGATCCGCTTGGCGCCGAACTCGGTGAAGTTCACCGCCGGCGTGGTCACCGAGTTTGCGACTCTCGCCTGCGGATCCTCGCCCAACCTCATCGCGCTGGGTCCCGATGGAAACATGTGGTTCACCGAGGATACCGGCCCCGGCCTTGGGCGCATCAAGCCCGACGGAACGTTCGTCGAGTTTCCACTCGATAGCACGCATGGCAATCCCCAGACCGAATGCATCGTGATCGGGCCCGACGGAAGAATGTGGTTCTCGCAGTCGATCCTCGAGCGCATCGGCGCCTTCACGCCCTGAGCCGCTGGCGATAGGCCCGCCACGCACCCTCCCCTTCGGCAGCCAAATCGTGTAATGCTGAAGCCAGGAGATTCTATGCATCGCGTGTGTCGCGTTATTGGGGCCCTGTTTGCGCTAGCGCTTTTTTTCGCGACGTCT
>JBBQIO010000542.1:0-3516 GCA_038325015.1 Polyangia bacterium | reverse complement strand
TGGCCGGCGATGCGACGGCTGGCGACCAGCCTTTCGAGCCCTTCGCGCGAGGTCTGCGCCTCGACGCCGCAGACCAACCCGGTCCGCCCACCGGCCCACGCCGAAAACAGGGCGGCAATGACGCGCGGTGCGCTCTCGACGAAAATGCGATCCGCGCCCAGGAGCTGGGCTTCGCCGAGTGCTTCATCGCTGGCCACGAGACCAAGCTGCGCGGTCGGCTGCGACCAGCCGCGCCCGACGACGGCCACCAGCTGATGTCCGCTCGAGGCGTGTGCCGCCAATGCTGCGAACAGCGGCAGTCGCGCCGCTTCGTTACCGCCCACCACGACCACGTTGTGGCCGTGCTCGAGGCACAGAAGGAGCACATCAGCGGCCTGTCGCGTCAGCACCCCATCGGTCACCAGCTCCGGCAGGCGCTGCCGAAGCGCCGGATGGCGCTGCAGCGTCACGCTGGGCGAGCCGCTCTTGGGCCACACCGCCTGGATCTCGACTTCATTGAACCACAAGGTCAGGGTGCCGCCGTTACGCGCGCTGGCAAAGGCCGTCTCGGCGCCATGCAAAGAGGCCAGACGGGCCAGGCTGCGCTCGAGTGCAGCGGGCGACGAAAATGCGCGCGGCCAGTCGGTCAGCCCCTCGCCCTCATCGACGAAAATTCGATCGAACCGCGCCACGACCGCGCGATGCGTTTCATCGTTGAGCCAGGCGTCGAACAGTCCGTGGCCAAACAGCTCGGCAGCCACGTCTTTGGCCAGTTCGTTGGCCGGCGCCGGCGGCGCGGCCTCGGCCAGCCACTCGGCCGCTTGACGCTCGACGCGGTCATTGAGCTCCGCCTGTGCGTCGCCCGAAACACTCTCGTCGAGCGCAACTCCCATCTCTTCGTGAAGCCGGCGGATCACGTCGGCCATGGCCTCGGCAACGGCAGACGAGCGCACCGCGCCGGTCCCGCCGGTCGCCGAGCGCAGCGGACGGTCACTCGGGCGGGCGACATCGCGGGTCGAGATGAAAGCCTCGCGACCGGTCGACGGTCGCACTGCCGGAGGCGAAGGAATTGTCGGGCGAGCCGGCTTCTCGCCGCGCTCGAGCGGCTTGAGCGCGGCGATGGGCGAGGCCGGACGCCCTTCGGATGCGCGCGCCTCGTTCGGCGCTGGCAACGCCAGACCAGGTCGGTCCTGCGTGACCCGCGTCGACGACGGCGGCGGATTGGACGGACGAGGTGGTGGCGGCAAGGGCGAAGGGATCACCGGCTGCGACTGGCGCGCGGATCGCTCGGGTCGCTCCGCCGAGATCCCGGGGTCGGACGGGGCCGGCAGCTCGCGCGGCGACGCGGCTGACGCGCCTTCAAGGCCATCCATTGCCGAGGCAGAGGCCGACTCGACGGGCATGGCGACCGGCGTGCGGCGCGGCGGGGGCGGCGGCGGAATCGATGCGCTCGACCTCCGCGGCGGCGGCGGCGCGGGCTCCTCGGCGTTCGCCCCGCTCTGCAGCTCCTCGACGCTGAGGATGAAATCGCCGATGTAGATCTTGTCCGAGCCTTTGACCACCAGCGGACTGGTGATCTTGCGGCCGTTGACATACGTGCCGTTGGTGCTCTTGAGATCGACGATGATGAACTTGCCGTCCTTGAGGACGATCCGAGAGTGGCGCTTCGACACGTTGCCCTTGGGCAAAATGATGTCGTTGCCTTGCACTCGACCGATCGTCACTTCGGGTTTGTCGAACTCGAGCCGTTTCTGCTCGCCGCCCTTTTCATTCACAACGATCGCAAACATTGCCGCTCCTCGGGGCTGCGTAGGTTCCGGCGAGACTGCACGTGCGACGATGACGCACGTGTCGACGTTATTCGCCAAATCGGAAATCGGTCAAGTATTTCACTACGTTTTTGCGACGCGGTCAGCATAATAAGCGCCATCTCATGGCGCCTTGGACGTGCGCGCCGGTTCGCCGGCCGGCGCCGCCAGCTGTGCAAAGTCCTCGCCGAACACGCTCCAGATGGCGGCCAGCGTCAACAACGTCACGCTCAAGCGAATGATCCACTCTTGCCAGGCGCCGACCGCGACGAACGACTGCGTCGGGTCGCTTTTGTCTCGCTGCGGCTCCGAGCCGTCGTCCTTCCGCGTCGCCATGCCTGAAGCCCGGTAGCCTATCAGCTTTCGCCGGCCCGCACGCGGCTCGCCCGAGACACCGGCTGGGTGTAGGCTTTCTGGCCGTGACCAAGGGCCCGTATGTTCGTCGCTGGATCATCGGTTGCGTCGTCCTCCTCGGCAGTGTGCTGGCCGCTGCCAAGGCCGACGCGAAACCGCCGAAATACTATTTTCGTGTGCTCGGCGCGCTCGAGGCCGAAGGCGTCGACAGCCACATCGCCGACGAAGCCAAGGCCCTGTTCGTCGAAGAGCTGCGCCGACGGCCCGAGGTGCTGCTCGACTGGCCCGACATCCCCACCGACCCGGCCAAGCTGCAAAAGGCGCTGGCCAAGCGCCACCTGCGCGCGCTCGAGGTCACGCTGAAAATCCTCGAGGTTTCGACCAGCATCACGCCGGCTCCCAAGGGCAAGCAGTACCGCGTCCTCGAGCGCGGCATCCGAATGTCGATCTTCGGCGACAGCTTCCCCGAGCGTTCACTGGCCCTGGGCGGCGACGGCGAATCGACCATGCGCCAGGAGATCGGCAATCACGCCGCGATCGACGTCGAAGCGCGGGCCTTGCTGCTCGACGCTGCGCGGTCTGCCACTGCACAGGCGATCGATGCGACCATCACCAAGCTCGATCTGGCCAACGCGTCGCGACGAAAAAGGCGGGTTCCGTGACTAGGACCATCAAACGCGTCGCGATCACCGGATTGGGTGCAGTGACCGCGGCGGGCATCGACGTGGCGTCGTTCGCTGCAGCGCTGCGCGATGGCCACAGCGGCATCCGGCCGATCACGCTGTTCGACACGAGCGGGTTGCGCACGTCGCTCGGAGCCGAGGTCGACCACGCGGCGGTCGCTGCCCAACTGGCGCAGATCTCGACGAGCTTGACCCGCCCGACCGTTTCCCGCCCGGATCGATTCGGTCTCCTGGCAGCAAGGCAGGCGGTGGCGTCGTCGGGGCTGCCTTCGACCGCGCTGGCGGCGGCAGCGGTGGTCTTCGGGACCGGCACCGGCGGTGCTGCCGAGACCGAGCGCTACATCGACGAACGGCAAAAAGGCGAGGCGCCCTCCCCGTCGCTGCTGATCGCACACCAGCCGTGCTCGGTGACCGATCTGGTGGCCCGCGAGCTCGGCGCCAGCGGTCCGCGCAGCACGATCATGACCGCGTGCTCGTCATCGGCCACGGCGATCGGTCACGCCGCGGATCTGGTGCGGCTCGGCCGTGTGCAGGTGGCGGTGGCCGGCGGTGCCGAGGGATTGTGTCGGTTGACCGCCGCCGGTTTTTCCGCCCTGCGTGCCACGTCGCCCGAATGGTGTCGCCCGTTCGACGCCGAGCGCAAAGGGCTCAACCTCGGCGAGGGCGCGGCGGCCCTGGTGCTCGAAGACTGG
>JBBQIO010000541.1:0-3525 GCA_038325015.1 Polyangia bacterium | reverse complement strand
GTACTGCGGCGATAGATCGCCCCAGGCCGATGGCCCCGACGACGATCCGTAGCTCCAGTGCGGTGCGCCCGAATGTGCGCAACCACCGACGAGCACCACTGCCCAGAGCAGGAATCGAGACGCGGATTTCATCGCGCCATCGTACGACGAGTCGGCCAGAGCGCCCGCTTATTGGCAGACCGTTTCTCGAATGGGAGTCGCTGCCGACGTGCTTTTTGCCAAAACCCCAGACGCAGGCGACGATCAGCCCTTGAGCGACGCGCACACCGTTATCGAAGGCATCGAAGGCATCGAAGGCATCGACCCTTCGCCTCCGCCCGATGCCGACCTCGACGAGCGGACGCGCACCATCGCGGCGCGCCTGGAGAGTGTTGCCGCGGCCCATGCGGCCACCGTCGTACAGCACTGGCACTCGACCATCGAGCCGCAGCTCGCCACCTCCGACGCACCCGGCCGGCGCGCGGTCGCCGGGCTTGAGACTCCGTCGCTGGGCAAGGTAACCGCAGGCCTGGTGATCGAGCGAACCCTGGGCGAAGGCGGAATGGGCATCGTACGACTGGCGACGCAGCTCGCGCTCGGCCGCAAAGTCGCGGTCAAAACGCTGCGCCCCGAGGCGCTCAACGAGGGCAACACGTTGCGCCTCCTCCGCGAAGCGTGGGTCACCGGCTCCCTGGAGCATCCCAACGTGGTGCCGGTCTACGACCTCGGCCTCGACGACAATGGCGCTCCGATCATCGTGCTCCGCCGCATCGAAGGGGTGCAATGGGGCGATCTCATGGGCGACCCCACCGCCGTCCAAGAGCGCTTTTCAGCCGACGATCTGCTCGACTGGAACCTGCGCATCTTGATGGCCGTGTGCAACGCCATGAGCCTGGCGCACTCGCGCGGCATCGTGCACCGCGATCTCAAGCCGGAGAACGTCATGGTCGGCCAGTTCGGCGAGGTCTACGTCGTCGATTGGGGCATCGCAGTCAGCCTGCGCGACGACGCGAGCGGCCGCTTGCCGCTGGCGCTGCACGCCACCGAGATGGCGGGCACGCTGGTGTACATGGCGCCTGAGATGCTCGGTGGTCACCCCGAGCTGATCAACGAGCGCACCGATATCTATCTACTCGGCGCGATGTTGTACGAGCTTCTCTCCGGCCATGCGCCGCACGAAGCCGACAACTTCCGCGCCGTCGTCTACAGCATCTTGACCTCGACGGTTGCGCTGGGGCCGCCGGCGCCGGCGGAGCTGGAGGCGATCTGTCGCCGCGCGATGAGCGCCGAATCGGCCGAGCGCTTTGCCAGCGTGGCCGAGCTGCGCAGCGCCATCGAGGGCTTCTTGAGCCACCGCGGATCGTCGCATCTGGTGGGCGAGGCGAATCAACGACTGGCCGAGCTGCGTGCGCTCCTGGCCGGCGCGCCCGACGACGCGGCGGTCAAACGCACCCGCGTCTACGATCTGTTCGGCGCCTGTCGCTTCGGCTATCTGCAGGCGCTGCGCTCGTGGTCGGCCAACGAAATGGCGCGCGTCGGCCTTGGCCAGGCGGTCGAAGTGATGGTCGACTACGAGCTGGGTCACGCGTCGCCCGACGCAGCAGCGGCGCTCCTAGCCGATCTGCATCCGCCGCCGCCGATTCTCGTCTTGCGCGTCAATCAGGCGCTGGCCGATCAGACTCGTGAGCGGGCGCGCATCGGCGAGCTGCAGCGCCTGAGCGCCGAGATGGACTATTCCGTCGGCCGTCGCACGCGTCTGACATTCGCCATTACGCTGAGCACGCTGTGGATGGGCACGCCCCTGGCCGCCGCGTTCTGGAAGCGTCACGGTGGTTCGCTCACCGACTTCAATCTGACGCTCTCGACGTTGATTCTGTTTTTTGTGGCGCTGCCGATCGCGTGGTGGGGGCGCGAATCGCTCAACAAGACCATGATCAATCGTCGTCTCGTCGGTGGTGTCGCGATGGTCTTCGTCGCGCAGCTGATCCTGCAGCTCGGAGCGCATCTGGCTGGTATTCCGACGGCGCAGACGCTCGTGCTTCTATTCTTCAGCTGGTTCATGGTGGCCGCGATGCTCGCCGTGACCGTCGATCGGCGGCTGCGCTTTACGGCCTACGGCTATCTGGTGGCGTTCTTGGTGGCGGCGCGCTGGCCCAACATCAGTCTGTTGATGATGAGCGTGGGGAATCTCGTGCTCTTGATCAACGTCGTCTTCGCCTGGGGCAGCGTCGAAGATACCAAGGAGCGGATGGAGCAGCTCAAGGCCCAGGCCGCGCGGCTCCACGGAAAGAAAAACACGGATGGTTTCGTGCGATAATCAACACTGGAGGTGAGCCATGCCTGGTTTCGGTTCAGACTTCATGGAGTTTTCGCACGGCTGGAATGAGACGGTGACCGGCGGCTATCACGAGCTCGTCGGCGGCGCCGAATACCTGTTCAACAAGGGTGAAAACGGCGACGGTCAATCGCAGATGGCGTCGCTCGAAGGCGGCGTCGAAGCGATGGAGGGCCACGAGATGGTCAACGAGGGCGAGACCCGCATGGGCTCCGGCATCGCCAACATGGCCGGCGATGTAGCCGACGGCGCCAAATGGCTGTGGAACAAGCTTTAGCCGCGCTCACGGATTGACGTGTGGCGGTTGAATCGTTCGAAGCCGCCTATCGCACGCTTCGGCGAGAGGGCCATTCCGGTTGGGGTGGCGAATCGTTCGGCGTAAGGCTCGACGGTTGGTCGGCGCAGCTGGCGGCTTGGCGCGCCGAGCTCTCGCCCTGTAGGCGCATGCTTGAGGTCGGCTGCGGCAATGGCGCGGTTTCGGCTCTCTTGGCGGCGCGCGGCCATTCTGTGATGGGTGTCGATATCGCGCCCGCGGCCATCGCGTGGGCGCGTGACGAGTTTGCGCGACAGGGTCTTATCGGCGAGTTTCTCGTCGCAGATCTGGCCCGTGGCTTGGCCGAGCTGGGCGATGCCCGCTTCGACCTGGTCGTCGACGGAAATTGTTTCCACTGTCTCTTGGGTTCGGAGCGCGCGATCGCCTTTGCCGCGGTTCGGCGCCTGCTAGCGCGCGGCGGCCGGTTCCTTCTGAGCAGCATGTGCGGCGGGTCTGGGCCGGGCGACCCCTATCGCTATCGCCCGCCGGCGCGAGCCTTGATCGACGAAGTGCAGAGCGGCGGCTTTGCTATCCTCGTTCAGCGCGTCACTCACCACGCGTGGTGGGATCATTTGTGGTTGCTCACCCGAACGAACGAGTAGCCAAGAGAGCCAATCCGTCGCTCAATCCGGTTCGCGCTCGCCGCATGGTCGGAACAGCGGTGCTATTCGCTCTTGAGCGCGACCGCCGGGAAGACGGCCTCGAACGGCACTCCGGCCGTTCGATAGACGCGCCGAACACTCTCGGCATCCGGCGCGTCGTAGACGCACACGCAGCGCGAACCATCGGCGGCGATGTAGGAGCTGATCCAAGTGATGCCTTCGACTCCGAGACAGGGCGAGACCTTTTCGGCGACTGGATTGGGTTTGCTCAAATCCACCGGCGGGTCGAATCGCTC
>JBBQIO010000540.1:0-3548 GCA_038325015.1 Polyangia bacterium | reverse complement strand
TCAAGGACCGCATCCTCGAGTACCTCGCGGTGCAGCAGCGCGTCGACAAGATGAAGTCGCCGATCCTGTGCCTGGTCGGGCCTCCGGGCGTCGGCAAGACCTCGCTCGGCCAGAGCGTGGCGCGCGCAACCGGCCGCAAGTTCGTGCGCATGGCGCTCGGCGGAGTTCGCGACGAGGCCGAGATCCGCGGCCACCGGCGCACCTACATCGGCTCGATGCCGGGCAAGGTGCTGCAGAGCCTGTCGAAGATCGGCACTCGCAACCCGCTGTTCCTGCTCGACGAGATCGACAAGCTCGGCATGGACTTCCGCGGCGACCCGTCGTCGGCGCTGCTGGAAGTGCTCGACCCGGAGCAGAACCACACCTTCAGCGACCACTACGTCGAGGTCGATTTCGACCTGAGCGACACGATGTTCATCGCCACCTCGAACTCGATGAACATCCCGCCGGCGCTGCTCGACCGGATGGAGATCATTCGCCTGTCGGGCTACACCGAAGACGAGAAGATCAACATCGCCTTGCGCTACCTGCTGCCCAAGCAGATGAAGAACAACGGCGTCAAGGACGAAGAGGTCGAGATCACCGAATCGGCCATGCGCGGCATCGTGCGCTACTACACCCGCGAGGCCGGCGTGCGCTCGCTCGAGCGCGAGATCTCGAAGGTCTGCCGAAAGGTGGTCAAGGCGATCCAGCTGAAGGAAGTGACCGACAAGGTCATCGTCACCGAGGACAACCTCAACGACTACCTGGGCGTGCGCAAGTACGATTTTGGCCAGGCCGAGAAGCAGAACCAGGTGGGCCAGGTGGTCGGGCTGGCGTGGACGGAAGTCGGCGGTGACCTGCTGACGATCGAGGCGGCGGTGATGCCGGGCAAGGGGAACATCATCCGCACCGGCCAGCTCGGCGACGTGATGAAGGAATCGGTCGAGGCGGCGCGCTCGGTGGTGCGCAGCCGTGCCGCGCGGCTCGGCATCAAGGAAGAGATGTTCGAGAAGCGCGACGTGCACATCCACGTGCCCGACGGTGCCACGCCGAAAGACGGCCCGAGCGCTGGCGCGGCCATGACCACGGCCTGCGTCTCGGCGCTGACCGGCATCCCGGTGCGCGCCCACGTGGCGATGACCGGCGAGATCACGCTGCGCGGCGAGGTCACGGCGATCGGCGGCTTGAAAGAGAAACTGCTTGCAGCCCGCCGCGGTGGCATAAAGACGGTGCTGATACCCGAAGACAACGTCAAGGACCTGCAGGACATCCCCGAGAACGTGAAGAACCAGCTCGAGATCGTTCCCGTGCGCTGGATCGATCGCGTGCTGGAGCTGGCGCTCGAGCGGGTGCCTGAGGCGCTGCCTGAAGAAGAGCCGGCCAAGCCGGCCGCGGCCGTGGTCGCCCCGCCAGCGGCTGCGGTGGTGCCGCCGCCGGGCGATGTGCTGACGCACTGAAGCCGCTATACTTGCGGCCTTCGTCGAGCGGGCTTTCGGGCCCGCTCGTTCGATGCGGGAGTAGCTCAGTTGGTAGAGCGCAACCTTGCCAAGGTTGAGGTCGAGAGTTCGAGACTCTTCTCCCGCTCCACACAAAAGAAGGGAAGCCACGGCTTCCCTTTTTCATCGGTCACAGGCGCGGTAGCAAAGCGGTTATGCACCGGATTGCAAATCCGAGTAGGTCGGTTCGACTCCGGCCCGCGCCTCCAGACTGCTCGCAGATGAAAACAGGTCACGGTCGGCGATCTAGACCACCAGCCCTTCATCGACGACCACTCTTGCGAGCGCTTGCTCGAACATCGTTCGCGCCGCGCCGGCAACTTCGTAGAGGTGTCGATGCAAGGCCGCGTCGGCTGCGTTCTGAGAGAGGCACTCGGCGCTGTACCGCTCGAAACCCACCAGCAGCGTCACGATCTCGGCCAGGTGCCGCGGGCATTCGCAGGTGACGCGGGAAGGCGTCTCCACGAGCGAGACCAGCTCGGCATCGCTGTAGAGCCTAAGACCGGGCCGAACGCCGCCCGGCTCGGGCGCCGGCAACGGCGGCGTCGATGAGAGGATCACCCGGGCCAGCTCCTTTCCCGTGACCGGCTCTCGACGGACCGTCACGCCTGCGGAGCGTAGTGCGTCGACGGCCGCCTCCGCGCCGAACGAATAGACCACGACGACGGCCGGTGCCGGCAAGTCGGCCCGAAGTGCCAGCACGCGCTCGGTCACCGAGGCGTGCAATGAGGTGACGTGGACAACGAGCACATCGACGACACCGCACACCGCAGTTTCCTTTTCCGCTTGATCGAGATCGTCGAACACGATGGTCACCGGCGCCCGCAGTCGCCCATCGAGCTTTTGCGCCAGCGAACGGCCGACGACGAGCACGCGCTGGTCTCGGGATGACTGTTCTTGATTGCCCGAAGAAAGGCGCACCAGCTCGTCGTGAGGAAGGCCGGCCACGGTACCGATGGCATGGCCCTCGAGCGTGAGCCGCTTGATCAACCGCAGGCGCTGGACGTCGAGCATGGAATAGGCCCGCTGACCGGCGGGAGACCTGGGCGGCGAGACCACGCCGTAGCGATGCTCCCAGATGCGAAGGGTGGAGGGCGAGAGACCGGCAAGTCGCGCCGCCGTCCCGCTGCGAAACTGGGTCCGCGGTCCCGGTCCTGCGGTGTCTTTCGGCTCGCCAAGGTCTATTTCGTCGCTTTTAACCATGTCTACAGTGTACCAATTGAATCGACATTGAAACGCTATTTTGGCGTCAAAACTACCTAAATACGCCTCATAAACGTTTCGAACGCTGTAATCCGTTAGGATTGCGACTCATGCAGACAGCCGCCTCCGTTTCGTCGTTACATGATGGTCCGCAACCTCAGCCGATCCGGGTCGCAGTGATCGGTTCGGGACTGGCCGGTGCGTCTTGCGGGCGTGGGCTTGGCTACGCCGATGCGCACGTCACCGTCTTCGAGCGGTCGGCACAGGTCGGGGGCCGGATGGGTACGCGCCGTGCCGCCTGGACCGACGATGCCGGCAACGCGCAGTCGGTCGCCTTCGATCACGGCGCGCACTGCTTCCCGGCCGTGCGGCCCCGGTTCCGTGCCGTCATGGCGCGCGCCGTCGCCGAGGGCCGCGCCGCCCGATGGCAGCCGATCGTCCATTCCTCGGGGTCGGCGGCATGCGAGGCATGCTTTGTTCCGATCCCTGCGGCGCCGGCCTTGTGCAGTCACCTGCTCGCTGGAGCGACCCTGCATCTGGAACGCAATGTCCGGCGCCTTCAGCGTACCGCCGATGGCGCGTGGCATGTGGCGGCCGACGGCGCGCCGCTGGCCGGGCCATTCCAGTACGTGGTCCTGGCGGTGCCGCCGGCCCAAGCCGCTGTGCTGCTCGCCGGCCACCATGACGCCTGGGCTGCGGCGCTCATGGGCAAGCGCATGGAACCCTGCTGGACCTTGATGGCCGTGACCGACGACGTCGACTGGCCGTGGGACGCGGCCGAGCCCGACCGCGGCCCGCTCGCCTGGGTTGGACGCAACGACCGCGTGCCGGCGCGCTCCGCGCCGCCGGGCCTTGCCGTCTGGATCG
>JBBQIO010000539.1:0-3551 GCA_038325015.1 Polyangia bacterium | reverse complement strand
CAAGGCGGAGCCCCGTCGTCGCAAAGGCGATCGGAATGCGCCGGCGACGGCCAAAGGAATGACCGTCCCGCGCCACTTCACGCGCGAGGGCGTGCATCCGTTCGACCAGGTGCAATGGGAGCTACGCACCGCCGCGATTACGGGCGAGGGTGGCAAGGTCTTCTTCGAGCAAAAAGACGTCGAGGTCCCGTCGTCGTGGTCGCCGATGGCGACCAATGTCGTCGTGCAAAAATATTTCCGTGGCGTCGCCGGTACTCCGGCGCGCGAGCACTCGGTGCGGCAGCTCATCAGCCGCGTCGTCGACACCATCACCGGCTGGGGCACCAAGCAGAAATACTTTGCGACCGATCGCGACGCGCAGTCGTTCTCCGACGAGCTGACCCATCTGCTCGTCGAGCAGAAGATGTCGTTCAACTCGCCGGTTTGGTTCAACGTCGGTGTCGAGGCGCATCCGCAGTGCTCGGCCTGCTTCATCAACAGCGTCGACGATTCGATGGAGTCGATCCTGGGTCTGGCCAAAACCGAGGGGATGCTCTTCAAGTACGGCTCGGGGACGGGGACCAACCTGTCGCCGATCCGCTCGTCGCGCGAGCTGCTCAATGGCGGCGGCACCGCGTCGGGGCCGGTCTCGTTCATGAAGGGGTTCGACGCGTTCGCCGGGGTCATCAAGTCGGGCGGCAAAACGCGGCGCGCCGCCAAGATGGTCATCCTGAACGCCGAGCACCCGGACGTGGTCGAGTTCATCAACTGCAAGACCAACGAAGAGAAAAAGGCCTGGGCGCTGATCGACGCCGGCTACGACGGGTCGTTCACCGGCGAGGCGTACGGCTCGGTCTACTTCCAGAATTCGAACAATTCGGTGCGCGTGACCAACGAGTTCATGGACGCCGTTGTCCGCGATCGCGTGTGGCAGACGCGCTCGGTCTTGACCGGTGCGATCG
Organism: Polyangia bacterium; assembly: GCA_038325015.1. GTDB lineage: Bacteria > Myxococcota_A > Polyangia > Palsa-1104 > Palsa-1104 > JBBQIO01. The sequence continues at coordinate 2,610 of JBBQIO010000539.1, read as the reverse complement.
TCGACACCTATCGCGCGCGCGAACTGTGGCGGATGATCGCCGAAGCGGCGTGGCAGTGTGGCGATCCGGGGCTGCAGTTCGACACCACGGTCAACGACTGGCACACGTCGAAGAACACGGCGCGGATCAACGCCAGCAATCCCTGCTCGGAGTACATGTTTCTCGACGACAGCGCGTGCAACTTGGCGTCGCTCAACCTGCGCAAGTTCCAGAACGAAGCCGGCGAGCTCGACATCGACGCGGTCAAGCGCGCCACCGAGATCACGATTTTGGCGCAGGAGATCATCGTCGATAACGCCAAGTACCCGTCGGAGAAAATCGGCGTCAACTCGCACGCCTTCCGTCCGCTCGGTCTTGGCTACGCCAATTTGGGCGCGCTCCTGATGGCCCGCGGTCTGCCGTACGATTCCGACGCGGGTCGCGCCTACGCCGGGGCGATCACTGCGCTCATGTGCGGGCACGCCTACGCCACCTCGGCGCGGATTGCGCGCGACGTGACCGGGCCGTTTGATGGGTACGCGATCAACAAAGAGCCGTTCCTCGACGTGATGCAGAAGCATCGCCGCAAGGTCGACGCGATCGACACGGCCTATGTGCCCTACGAGCTGATGGGTGCGGCGCGGCAGGTGTGGGACGACACGCTCACCGTCGGGCGAGAGTTCGGCTTCCGCAACGCGCAGGTGACGGTGCTGGCACCGACCGGGACCATCGGCTTCATGATGGATTGCGATACGACGGGCATCGAGCCGGACATTGCGCTGGTCAAGTACAAGCGGCTGGTCGGTGGCGGCATGCTCAAGATCGTCAACAAAACGGTGCCCGAGGCGCTGGCCAAGCTCGGCTACAGCGACGACGAGGCCAAGCGGATCGTCGACCACATCAACGAGAACGACACCATCGAGGGCGCGCCCGGCTTGAAGGAGGAGCACCTGGCGGTGTTCGACTGCGCGTTCCGCGCGCAGAACGGCAAGCGCTCGATTCACCACATGGGACATCTCAAGATGATGTCCGCGGCGCAGCCCTTTTTGTCGGGCGCGATCTCCAAGACGGTCAACCTGCCGAGCGATTGCAGCGTGCAGGACATCGAGGATGCCTATCTCGACGCGTGGAAGCTGGGGCTCAAGGCGGTCGCCGTCTATCGCGACGGCTGCAAGCGCTCACAGCCGCTGTCGACGTCCAAGAAGCAGAACTCCGACGGGACGCTGGGCGGCGTGGCTGCCGTGCCGACGGCGCTGGCCGATCAGTATGCGGCGTGGGCCGGACTGACGCCTGAAGAGCTGGTGCAAAAGGTCGCGGCGCAGGCCAACCCCAAGGGAGCGCCCGTCGCGGTGCGGCGCAAGCTGCCCGACGAGCGGCAGTCGCTGACGCACAAGTTCTCGATCGCCGGCCACGACGGATACATCCACGTCGGCATGTACGAAGACACCACGCCGGGCGAAATCTTCATTCGCATGGCCAAAGAGGGCTCGACGATCTCGGGGCTGATGGACAGCTTCGCGACCGCGATTTCGCTGTCGCTGCAGCACGGCGTGCCGCTCAAGCTCTTGGTCGACAAGTTCTCGCACACGCGCTTTGAGCCGTCGGGCTGGACGCTCAATCCCGACATCGGTCGCGCGACGTCGATCATGGATTACATCTTCCGCTGGCTCGGCAACAAGTTCCTGCCGAACCGTCCGTCGCTGCAGATGGAGCTGCCGGTCGTCGATGTCTCGTCGGGTCAGGCCCCGGTCCCGAGCGTCGCGGCCAAGGCCGAAGCTGCGCCGGCCGCCAAGGCCGCCCCGATCGGGCTGCAGAGCACCTGGGCGCAGGAGACCGATGCGCCGCCGTGCCACGAGTGCGGCACGATCATGGTGCGCTCGGGCGCCTGCTACAAGTGCCTCAACTGCGCAGCCACCTCGGGCTGCTCGTAGTCACACGCTCAGTCAGCCAGCCACGCGAAGTAACACGCGTGGCTGGTTTCGTCAGACCAGACCACATTCCCGAACGTTGAATGACTGAACGTCACATCCGTCCCTAGTGTGCTGTCCGGTTAATTGTGTGGAGCTTGCGGCGGCCGGATCGGCTCGGGCGCAAGGCGGACTGTCCGCCGAATACGGTCTGTATTTGAGGGCAGTGCAACGCAGCGAGCGAGTCGAGGCGGCTGTCGAAAGCCCGCAGAATTAACCGGACCGCACACTAGCCCCAGGGAATGCTGGCGTGCGTCGGGCGTATGTAATGGGTGAGTGGAAGCCATCGGAGGGCGGGATGCTAGCCATGCGATTGCCGTATGCAGATGAAGCAAGCAAAGTGGATGGCCCGCGCAGTGCGCCGCGATTGGTGGCCGTCGAATCGGTCGCCGACGCGCCGCGTGCGCTGACACCGCGGGCGGTCCTGACGGCGCTGGTGAGCGATGGGTGGCAGCGCGTCGTTCGGCCGCGCTTGATGGGCGTGCGCTGGACGGTCGAGCGCGCCATCGACGGGCGCGCGGTTTCACTTTCGTGCCGCCGGCGCGCCGATGGTGCGTTGACGTTGATCGTATCGACGCTGGATGCCGAGCGTTCGGTGCGCGAGTGGTTACAGGAGCACGAGCTCGTCGACTGCGCGTTGGTCGTCGAGGCCGCCGAAGATCTG
>JBBQIO010000538.1:0-3567 GCA_038325015.1 Polyangia bacterium | reverse complement strand
CTGGGCAATCGCGACGGAGGAGGGTGCCGCGCCGAGGTGCTGCTACCGCTCGACGGCGGGCGGGCCACGCAGCGTTTGGCGATGACGAGCCCACTGTGAATCCACGCGCTCTGGTGGTCGACGACGACGCCGCGGTTCGCTACACGCTGCGCGGCATCCTGGAGCACGCCAAGCTGGACGTCGACGAGGCCTTCGACGGCGTCGACGGTTTGGCCCGGCTTGACGCCGGTGAGTTCGATCTGGTGATCACCGATCTGCGCATGCCGCGCATGGACGGCCTCGAGCTCCTGACCAAGATTCGCGCCCGTCCGGGTACGCCGCCCAAGGTCATCGTCATCACCGCGCACGGCTCGGAGCGCCATGCGGTCGAGGCGATCAAGAACGGCGCGTTCGACTACTTCAAAAAGCCCTTCGAGATGGACGAGCTGATGGCCGTGGTGCGGCGCGCCACCGATTCCGTGCGGCTGAGCGCCGAGGTCGAGCGGCTGTCGAGCGAGCTGAATCTGTCGCGCTCGCTGGTCTTCGCCTCGCCCGCGATGAGCCGACTGGCAGTGCTCGTGCAGCGCATCGGTCCACGCGATGTGACCGTGCTTTTGACCGGCGAGAGCGGCACCGGAAAGGAGCGCGTGGCCGAGGCGCTGGTGCGTGCTTCGGGGCGCTCGGACAAGGCGTTCGTGCGCTTCAATTGCGCCGCGCTCGGCGGCGAGCTGGCCGAGGCCGAGCTGTTCGGCCACAGCCGTGGCGCGTTCACTGGTGCGGTCAAGGCGCGCACGGGCCTGTTTCGCGAGGCCGACGGCGGCACCATGCTGCTCGACGAGATCGCTGAGCTGGCGCCGGCAACGCAGGCCAAGCTTCTGCGCGTCCTGCAAGAGGGTGAGGTGCGCCCAGTCGGCGAAGATCGGCCGCTCAAAGTCGACGTGCGGTTGGTGGCCGCGACGCATCGGGATCTTTTGCAGCTGGTGCGCGAGGGCAAATTTCGCGAGGACCTGTACTACCGTCTGAACGTCGTGCACCTGCAGATTCCGCCGCTGCGCGAGCGACCCGAAGACATCGACGTGCTGGCGCGCCACTTCTTGGCGCAATATTCGCGACGCTTCGGAGTCGGGCCGTTCGCATTGACCGCGGCGCTCACCGAGCGGCTGCGCGCGCATCGCTGGCCGGGCAATGTCCGCGAGCTGGAAAATGCCATCGAGAGTCTGGTCGCGCTGTCGCAAGGCGAGCTCGATCTGACGCTCCTGCGCGATGCGCACGGAGGCAGCGCGCCTTTGGCGACCGTGGTGGCGGCCGAAACCGCGCCGCGGGCCGTTGCGCCCGTCGAGCCGGTGCCGCTCCTGGAGCTCAAGAACCGCATGGACGCCTACGAACGCGGGCTCATCTTGTCGGCGCTCGAGACCGCCAAGGGCAATCGCAGTCTGGCGGCACGCACGCTCGGCATCAATCGCGCGACGTTGCACGGCAAGCTGCGCAAATACGGCTTGACCGAGAGCGAGCCCGACTCCGAAGTCGCGGGCGACGGCGAAATCGCCAGCGACGCCGAATCGAGCGACCGCTGATGCTCGGCGCGACACGTGTCGCGCGTTTCAAACACGGCCACGATAAAAGCGGCTACGCGAGGCGCTGATCGTTTTCGGCCCACCTGATGCACAAGCCTCGGTTGGTTCATTCGAGGTGACATCATGGTTCAAGCGCTGCTGTTCGCGACCACTCTTTCGGCGTTGACGCCGATTGGTGGCCATCACGGAGTCCAGGTTTTCAACCGCGAAGGCGCCGCCACGATCGAGCTGCAGGCGATCGGTGACATCGCCGCGCCACCGTCGGAGGTCGAGGCGGTGCTCCTCTCGTACGGTGAGCATCCGCGGATCATCAAACATCTGGTCGAGAGTCGCGTCTTGAGTCGGCAAGCGTCGGATCTCTACGTGTATCAGCATCTCCAATTGCCGGTGATTTCAGACCGCGACTACACGCTGCACGTGACCTGGCAGACGCTGCCGGCGCATTCGTTCGTGCGCTTCGCCATCGACAACAGTCGCGGTCCGGGAGCGGTGCAAAAGCGCGTGCGCATGACCACCATGACCGGGCAGTGGGAGCTGATTCCGGTCGACGGCGGCCGCGCGACCCACGCCATCTATCGCGTGCAGATCGATTTCGCCGGCTCGGTGCCGCGCTGGATGGTGCGCGATGGCGCGGCCAAGGATCTGCCCAATTTGTTCCAAGGCGTTCGGCAGCTGGTGGCCGAGCGCCACGCGCCGGTCGCTTTCAACTAGCTAAAAAGGCGTGGACGCGCCGAATGCGGCGCGACGACCTTGGCCGCTCAACTCGGATCGCGCTCTAGCGACTCGTTAAATAGGAGGATGTCATGACGATTCTATTTTCCCTCGTCGGCGCCGCGGTTCTGGGTAGCGTCTTGATTTGGCACCTTCAGCTGCGCGCCGCCGTGCTCGCCGCGCCCCCGCTTTTGCCCCACCCATTGCGCTATCCGTCGGTCACCGTGATTCGTCCGGTGCGCGGAGCGGACGTCGGCGCCGAAGAAAATTTCACCGCTGCGCTCGACACCGGATACCCGGGAGAGGTGCAAACGCTGTTCGTGTTCGATCAAGAGGACGATCCTGGATTGCCGATCGCCCGCCGCGTCGTGCACAGGCATCACGTGCTCGGCCGTCGCGGCAGCGCCGACGTCGTGGTCGCCGGGCAGCCGCCGAGCGGTCGCACCGGGAAGCTCAACGCGATGATCATCGGCGAGGCGCGCGCCACCGGTGAGCTCATCGCCTTTGGTGACTCCGACACGCGTCCGGATCGTGACGTACTGCGCGTTGCCGTCGAGACTCTCTTGGCGCGTCCCAAGGCAGGCTCGGCATTTGCGCCGGTGCTGGTCCACCAACCGCCGCGCGCCGTCGGCGATGTGCTTTACATGTTGATGCAGAACGCGATGTACAGCCCGCTGGCGGCGTTCGCCTCGGGTCCGCGTCGGACGCTGCCCTTCATCATGGGGCAGCTGATGGTGTTCCGCCGTGCGGCGCTCAGCGCCATCGGCGGGGTCGCCGTCGCCCAGGGGCAGCTCGTCGACGACATGTACATCGGCAAGCGCATTCACCAGGCGGGGTTCGAAAATGTCATGAGCACGCGGCCGCTGCACATCGCGACTGGCGGCCTGTCGCTGCGTGCCTTTTTGCCGGTCTATCGCCGCTGGATGATGTTCTCGCGCAACGGGCTGCCGTTCTCCTTCACCTGGCGGCAGTGGCTTTTGGGGATCGAATTCTTCGTCGCGCTCGCGGCGCTGGTCGGCGCTGTAGCAACCGGTGCGTGGTTGGGCGCGATCCTGCCGGCGGCGGCGTTTGCGTCGATCGGGGTCAGCCTGCTCTTGCTGTCGCGCAACTATGGTGGCGCGCCGATTCCTCTGTCGATGGTCTGGGGCGCGTGGGCGTTTTTCATTCTGTCGCCGCTGGTCATGCTGTCGAATCTGCTGCGCCGGCAGGTGAGCTGGCGCGGGCGCGACTACCAGGTCAACGGCGCCGCGGTGCTGGCCAGCGTCGGTACCCAAACGGCCGTCATCGACGCACCTGTGTGGCT
>JBBQIO010000537.1:0-3586 GCA_038325015.1 Polyangia bacterium | reverse complement strand
GCGAGGGCGATCTCGGCGGTCTGGCGGAGGTAGGTGTCGACGAAGTCGGCGGTGCTGAGCATGGGCGCCTTATAGCGCGAGCACCCGAAGTCCGGCTACGGCTGCCGCCCCCGCTGGCGAATGAGCCCCTCTTGGGCCGTCGCAGCGACGAGCCTGCCGTCGGCCGCGAACACGCGCCCGCGGACGAGGCCGCGCGCGCCATGCGCGACCGGACTGTCGATGACGTGCAGCAGCCACTCGTCGACGCGGAACGGTTGATGAAACCACATCACGTGATCGAGGCTCGCGATCTGCATCCCCGGCGTCAGCCACGTCACGCCGTGCGGCAAGAGCGCCGTGGTCACGAACATGAAGTCCGACGCATACGCCATCAGCTGTCGGTGTAGTGCATCGCTGTCGGGGACCTTGTCGATCGTCCGCAGCCACACCATCCGACGCGGCGGCTTTTTCGGCGGCGCGATCAGATCCATTTCAGGATCGACTGGACGCATCTCGAACGGACGTACCGCGAGCGCGCGCTTGACCAGCGCCGGCGGTAGTCGGCCCGCGTGCTGCTGCGCCAGCCCCTGCTCGTTCTTCAGCGACTCGGGGTCGGGCGCCTCGGGCATCGTCTCTTGATGCTCGAACCCTGGCTCTTCGGACTGAAACGAGGCCGCGAGGTTGAAGATCGCTTTGCCGTTTTGGATCGCGACCACGCGTCGTGTGGTGAAGGAGCCGCCATCGCGGATGCGGTCGACGTCGTACAGGATCGGCCGGCTGACGTCGCCAGGCCGCAAAAAATAGGCGTGCATCGAATGCACCGGTCGCTCGACGGGCACGGTCTGCGCCGCGGCCGACAGCGCCTGGCCGAGCACGTGACCGCCGAAGACCTGCCCCCAACCCGGGTCGTGGCTCTGTCCGCGAAACAGATTTTCTTCGATGCGCTCGAGCGCCAAAAGACCGATCAGATCGTCGAGAACCGACATGCGCGCCAGCCTACCCGTGCTCCGGCTCGGGCTTCTGCAAATAGAACAGATCGGTGTCGCGGGAATAGCCGAACACCTCGCCGTAACGCCCCCAATTGAGCAATGTCGTGAACAGCGGCCGCGGCTCCTCTTGCGGCAGCAGCACCGACAGCTCCTCCAAAATCACTTCGGCCGGAACTTCGTTGTCCTCGGCTTTTTCGAGCAATTTAACCATATGCTGGAAAATCCGCAATTTAAGCATCGACGCCTTGAGTAAGGCTTTTTTCTCGTTCATCGACATTTCCAGCACGCGCTTGCCGAGTGTGGTCAGCACCGCGTCGCCGCCCGGGGTCTCGACGAGATTCAGCATCTCGGCGCCCTTGATGACCAGCAAAAGCTCGCCGAACGCCATGTGCAGGTCCGACGCCAGGCGGTACACATCCTCTTTGCCGCCGTGATCGTCGACAATCTCGCACAGTCCGAGGATCTTCGAGATCCCCGTCGCAGGTAGCGGCTCTACGGCACCCATCGTTCACGTCTCCTTCGCGCGCGCCACAGTGAGCATCACACGATCAATGAAAATACCCGGTCGACCAGCGCGCTAAACTCCGGTGACTTTTTGGCGCGCGGGCGCGGCAGGTCGACGGTGATCGCCTCCACGATACGCCCGGGGTGGGGCGCCATGACCAAAATCCGATCCGCCAGCTCGACCGCCTCTTCGATGATGTGCGTCACCAGGACGATCGTGTCGACGTGCAGTGACGGGTCACTCCACAGGTCGAGCAGCTCCTGGCGCAAGTTGATCGAGGTCAGCGCGTCGAGCGCGGAGAACGGCTCATCCATGAGCAGCACCTTGGGCTCGACCGCGAGCGCGCGCGCCAGGCCGACGCGCTGCTTCATGCCGCCCGAGAGCTCGCGCGGATAGGCGTCCTCCTGGCCGTCGAGGCCGACCTTGTCGATGTACTTCGATGCGCGCTGTCGCCGCGCTTTGAGGTCGAGGCCGCGCGGCTCGAGGCCGATCTCGACGTTCTCCTCGACGGTCAACCAGGGCAAAAGGCCGAACGACTGAAAGACCATGCTGCAGTTGAGGTTGATGCCGTCCTGGGGCACGCCGCCAAATCGCACCACGCCGGCCGACGGCGGGATGAGCCCGTGAATGATGCGCAAGAGTGTCGACTTGCCGCATCCCGACGGGCCGACGATGGCCAGCACCTCGCCATCCATGACCTCGCACGACAGCGCCGCCAAGATCTGCGACTCGCCCTCGGGGCGCTGGTAAATCTTGGTGATGTTCTCGAGCTCGATGATCGCCGGCATGTCAGTACTCGATCTTGAAGCGGTCCGAGGCGCGCAGGTACATGCGTCGCCAGAAGAACCGGTTGAGAAGGACGATCACCAGCACCATCGACACCAGAGATAACACCAGCATCGCCTGATTGGGGTCGTTGCCGGCCTCTTGCAAGAACGCACCGATGCCGAGCACCGAGTAGGTCTGGCCGTGGAAGGCTCCATACTCACTAACGATGAGCGCGTTCCAGCCGCCGCCCCAACCGGTGATCGAGCCGGTGATGAGCGACGGGATCATGGCCGGCAGGGTCAGCACGCGAAAGCTGCGCCAGCCCGACAATCCCATCGACTGCACCGCCTCTTTGAGGTCCCCCGGGATGGCATGCACGCCGGCCAAAAGATTAAACAGGATGTACCACTGCATGCCGGTCAGGACGAGCAGCACCGAGGCGATGTTCGGTCCGCCGGAGCGATGGATGAACGTCACCGCGATCAGCGGGAAGAACACGGTCGCTGGCACCGACGAGGCGATCTGCGCGAACGGTCCCACGATGCGCAGGACGCGCGGTCGATTGCCAGCCCACACCGCGACCGGCACCGTCCAGGCGATGGCCACGGCGTAGGCCACGAGCAGTCGCAAGAACGACAGGGCAATGGCCGCCGGAATCAAGCGCGCGCGGCTCGGCCACGGCGGCCGGAGCACGTGAACCAGTGCGATGCCGGCGCGAATCAAAACGTAGATGCCAAAGAACGCCAGCAGCGCGGTCACGCCGTAGCCGATCAAGCGCAACCACACGGGCGGCGGCGCCTCCTGATGGGCGACGAAGTCGCCTGGCTTGCGTCGACGGGCGAGCCGGTTGCGCACCGCCTGACTGCACGCCGAGCCGGCGCGCCGCATCAAGAGCACCGGGTAAAATTCGCGCCAAAACTTGAGCATCCGCGACGGCGCTACAGTCGAAGCGGCGAACTCGTAGCGGAATTTTTCGGACCACGACTCGAGCGGCCGCCACAGCAAAAAATGCATCGTGACCACGATCGCGATGAGCGTCAGCACGCCGGCGGCGACCAGCCCGAGGTGCCCGTCCTCCGAGGCGCGCATCAAAAAGCTGCCCAGCCCCTGCAGCGTGGAGGTCTCTTTTCCGACGGTGATGATTTCGCAGGCGATGAGAAAATACCAACCTCCGGCCCACGACAGGATCGAGTTGTAGACCAGCTTGGGGACCGCGGCCGGCAAGTACAGAAGGCGCAACTTGAGCGCGCCGCGCACCCCTTGGGAGGCCAGCGCGTCGTACGAATCCTGGGGGATCGTGGTCACGGCCTCGTAGACGCCAAAGGCCAGGTTCCACGCCTGCGAG
>JBBQIO010000536.1:0-3597 GCA_038325015.1 Polyangia bacterium | reverse complement strand
TGGGCAAGGGCGCGTAGTCGAGCGGCCCGGCAAACGCCTGGCCGTCGTGAATCGCCCACGCCAAGAAGTGCGCCAGCGCCGCTCCCTTTTGCGCGTCGGCCGCCGCCTGATAGACGAGCAAATAGGTGAAGGCCGAGATCGGGTAGCTCTTTTTGCCCTTGGCGTTGGTAATCGAAACGCGGAAGTCGGCGGGCAGCTCGACGCCAGCGGCCGCCGCCGAGGTGCTCTCGATCGACGGCTTGACGAACTCACCATCGGCATTTTTGATCGCCGCGATCTCCAGCTTCTGCTGATTGGCGTAGGCCAGCTCGACGTAACCGATGGTTCCCGGCGTGCTCTTGATGAGCCCGGTCACGCCCTCGTTGCCCTTGCCGCCGAGCCCGACTGGCCACTTGACGCTCTTGGCGGCGCCGACACGGCTCTTCCATTCGGGCGACACCTTGGCCAAAAAGTCGGTGAACACGCCGGTCGTGCCCGAGCCGTCCGAGCGGTGCGCCACCGTGATCGCCACGTCGGGCAGCTTGGCGCCCGGGTTGAGCGCGGCGAGCTGCGCATCGTTCCACTTGGTGATCTTGCCCAAGAAGATGTCGGCCAGCGCAGCGCCCGTCAGCTTGAGCCCCGAAGGCGCGCCGTTGTAGACCACAGCGACGGCGCCGAGCACCGTCGGAATGTGCAGCACACCAGGCGCCTTGCCGAGCTCGACGTCGGTCATGGGCGAGTCGGTGGCCCCGAAGTCGACGGTCTTCTCGGTGATCTGCTTGATGCCGCCGCCTGAGCCGATCGATTGATAGTTGAACTTCTGATCGGGGTGCAGCTTGTTGTACTCGTTGAACCACTTCGAATAGAGCGGGAACGGGAAAGTGGCGCCGGCGCCATTGATGAGCAGTGAGTCTGCGCGGGCAGCGCCGCCCAGCGTGAGCGCCGCCAAAGATGCCAGAACCAGTCGATTCATTCGCATGTGATTGTCCTCGAGTATTGTCTATGCACTACAACGCGATTGCGATGCGAAACAGGAGCTCGTGCTCCCAGTCTTTGTAAAATAGATTCTTCTTCACGTTGGCCGACGTGCCGTCGATGTAGTTGGCCACGTAGTTGGCGGTCAGGCGGACGTGCTTGGTCGCCCAGCCGTTGATCCCCGCCTCGATGGAGTCGACCGAGTAGTGGCCTTGCCCGGGGTCGACCGGGGCCGCGGCACCGGCCTTGGCCGGCAGACCCGCCGGAAGACCGTTGACGTCGAAGGCGACATGCTCGTACTTGACCGCCACCATCAGGCCCCACTTGGGCTCAGCGGCGGCAAACGGCTTGATGCGCGGCGCAGTTTCCAGGCCGGGCGTCTCCAAGAAGCTCGAGTCGCCGAAGATCCAGCCGTACAGCTCGATGAAATAGGCGTAGCCGTCGAGCTTGCCGCCCTGGGTGCCGGACGAGCGCACGATCGTCGCGTTGACCGTGTTGGTGTCGTTGTATTCGGCGAGCGACAACGACTGATGGACGAACTCGAAGCGCGCACCGAGGCGCTTCCACGGGATATTCGCTTCGAGCGACCACTTGACCTGGTCACCCCACGGCGCCAGGTGCGCGCGCTGCGCCAGGCCGGCGGCATTGGTGCCGTTGCCGTAGCTCGAGCTGAAGAAACCCAGGCCGCCCTGCGTGCTCATCGTCGGAACATCGTAGTTCGATCCGGCCGTCGCCGATGGGGTGCCGGCGCCGCCGTCGTTGACCGCGTGCTTGTACCAAAAGCCGCCGCCGACCCACATATCCTGCATCCAGCGCCGGCCGTTGGCGAACGGCGCCAGAGGAGCGATGAAGGCGCGCCCCAGATAGGCCGGTCGGCTGTCCGAGCTTTTGAAGTTCTGCCCGTCACCGTTGATGATGCCGACCGAGTAGTAGGCGATGTGCTTGGGCAGCCAGCCGAAGATGAAGCCGCCGTCCTCTTTGTTGTTCGGCACGCCGAAGGCGCGCACGACCAGCGAGCGCTCCATGAAGTCGAAGTATTTGTCCGACGTGCGATTCTCCATCGTGAAGGGCGCGTCGAATTGGCCGGCTTCGACTTTGAGCCAGTCGAGGTAGTCGACGATGACGAAGGCGTCGGCCACGGTCCCGAACGCGCCGGTCGCGGGCGTGCTGGCGAATTCGCCGGCGATCTGAAAGTCGAAGTGTTTGAAGAAACTCCCCTGCAGCTCGACGCGCGCGCGGCGGACGAAGAAGGTGTTCTTCGGGCGGTTGTCAGCGGGGCTGTTGGTGACCGTGCCGGCTTTGAGGCCGTTGCCGTCGCGGTTCAGAAAGTTGTAGTTGTCGACCTGCAGACGACCCTTGGGAAAGAGCACGAACCAATCGTGCGGGTCGCGCAAGAAGAACTGTCCGTTGGCGTAGCCGGCGAGCGGCTCATGCATCATCGGCCGCGGCGGCGGCACGATCGGCGGCGGTGGCGGCGGTGGCGGCGGCGGCGCAAGAACTTCGATCGCCGCCACGGGCTCAATCGGAGCCACAGGTGCGATCGGAGCAACGGGCGCGATCGGCGCGATCGGGTCATCAGGCGTTTGCGAGGGCTGCGCCCAGGCGGCGCCTCCGAAGCTTCCCAGGATTAAAAAAATCACAGCGAGCGAGCGAGTGCGCATGCGTTGGACTCTCCGTGAAGAGGGTTGTGATGCGGCGTTCGGCTGTTGCACGCGGCGTACGCTTATCACTGCACTGCGACGGGCGGTGTGACGTTTGGGGAAACTTCATGCGCCGGGTTGGCGAATGCGGTAGCCAAGGCCGCGAACGGTTTCGATCACTTCGCCGGCTTCGCCGAGCTTGTCGCGCAGCCGCTTGACGTGGGTATCCACCGTGCGCGTCTCGAGCTCGGGCGACGTGTTCCAGACGTCGGAGAGGAGCTCGTCGCGAGTGCGCACGCGCCCCTTGCCCTCGACGAGATAGGCCAGAAGCCGGAACTCCTGGAGCGTCAAGACGATCTCCTGGTCGTCGACGCGAACCAGGTGCGCATCGATGTCGAGCTCGATGCGGCCGACCTTGAGCAGGCGCGCCCCGGTGTGCGCCACCGCGTCGTCCGCACCTTTACGTCGCCGCGCTACAGCCTCGACGCGCAGGATGACCTCGCGCACGGAGAAGGGCTTGGTCACATAGTCGTCGGCGCCGACCTCCAGACCGGTGATGCGATCGGCCTCGGCGCCGCGCGCCGTGAGCATCAAGATTGGGATGGTCCGCGTCTGCGGATCCGCGCGCAATAGACGACACACGTCGGTGCCCGAGACGTCGGGCAGATTGAGATCGAGGATGATGACCTGCGGCTGAATCGAGCGCGCCCGCGCCAGCGCTTCCGCTCCCGTCGAGGCGTGCGCCGTTTGATAGCCGGCCTGCTTGAGATTGAAGTCGAGCAGGGTGCGCAGGTCGCGCTCGTCGTCGACGACCAGCACCAGTCCGCGGGATTCGGTCATGCGCCTAAAGGTACTGCCGTTCGCCGGCCACCTTGTGACTTCTTGGTGAACTCCGAGCAGCCACACTGCAACGCTAGTGTGCTGTCCGGTTAATTCTGTGGATCTTGCGGCTGCCGGATCGGCTCGGGCGCAAGGCGCGCTGTCCGACGAATACTGCCTGTAT
>JBBQIO010000535.1:0-3597 GCA_038325015.1 Polyangia bacterium | reverse complement strand
ATCGGACGCCGACTCGTCGGGCTCGACCTCGGCGCCGATGCGCTTGACGAACAGTGGGTCGAGGCGCTTGCCGCCGTCGTCGAAAACCGCGTACGCGTTGGTCAACTCCAGGAGATTGACCTCGGAGCTGCCGAGCGCGAGGCTGGGATTGGCCTGTAGCTCGGAGCGAATGCCGCAATCTTTGGCCAACGTCACGACCTCGGAGGGAGCGACGCCGCCGCGGTCGACGTCGACCAGCTGCGAAGCAATGGTATTAAGCGATTTTGCCAAAGCGACGCGGAGTCGGACTGGCCCCATAAACTCGTCTTTTTCTGAGTTTTGTGGTTTCCACGGAGCGAGCCCGGGCGTGGCATAGGTCTGCGGACCATCGATGAGCACCGATGCCGGCGTCCATTTCTGCGTCGCGAACGCCGCCGCATAGACGAACGGTTTGAACGACGAGCCAGGCTGCCGCTCGGCCGCCATCGCGCGATTGAAGGCCCCGGCGCGGAAGCCGTAGCCGCCGACCATCGCCCGGACCTCGCGCGTCTGCGGGTCGAGCACCACCGCCGCGGCCTCGGGGCCGAGCTCGAGCTTGACCACCGGCGGCTTGCCCTTGGGCAGGTCGATCACGCTGACACGGATCTCGTCGCCGACGGCAAAACGCTTGTCGACGGTCACCGCTTTGGGATTGTACCGATCGATCGCGCCCGAATTGGTGCTCAGCGGCAGCGGCAGCCAGCCGGTCACCGCGCCGAGGCCGACCTTGAGGCCGTCGCCGTCGTGCACCGTATCGCGCTCGCCCGAGCGCAGCCCGGCCTTGGTCGGAGCCGTCGCCGCCCGGCCGACGACAATCTCGGTGACGACGCCCTCGATGATCTTGCCGTACGGCGGTCCGTTGGGTAGCTCGCGGCTGAGCTTGGCCAGCTGCTGCGCGACCTGTTGCGCGCTCTTGAGATGGCCATTGGGCTTTCGGTAGCCCTGCCGCGCATCGAGATCGATCAGCCCCTTTTCCACCGCGTCGCGCGTCTTGAGCTGCACCCGCGCGTCGATCGTCGTCTGCACCTCGAGCCCGAGCGTCGCCAGCTTCTGCGCGCCGAACTTGTCGATGAGCCGCCGCTTGACCTCGTCGGTGACCTCGGGCGCGATGCCCATGTAGGGCTCGGGCGAGCGCACGACCATGATCGGCGCCGCCGCAAACTTCTGCGCCGCGGCATCGTCCAGATGGTGGTACCGCACCATCTGCGACAGCACGTAGCGCTGTCGCTCCTTGGCGCGCTCAGGATGCTTCCACGGATCGATCTCGGTCGGCCCCTTGGGCAACGACGCCAAGACCGCGGCTTCACCGGCGTCGACGTCGGCGACCGACTTGCCGAAGTAGTAGAGCGCCGCCTCCTCGACGCCGAAGCGCCCGTGGCCGAAATCGATCTGGTTGAGATAGAGCATCAAAATCTCGTCCTTGGACAGCTGCGCGTCGAGGCGCCGCGCCAAGATCATCTCCTGCACCTTGCGCTTGATGGTCTGCGCCGAGGTCTTCAAAATCAGGTTGCGCACCAGCTGCTGCGTCAAGGTGGAGGCGCCCTGCAGATGGGCCCCCGGCTTGAGGTCGCGCAGCACCGCGCGCGCCAGGCCCATGTAGCTCAGGCCGGCGTGCTCGTAAAATTGCGCATCTTCGGCGTCGACGATGGCGTCGATCATCGCGGGCGCGATCTTTTCGCGCGGCACGACCGTGCGCCGCTCCTCGTAGATTTCGCCGATCACCTCGCCGCCTTCGGCCAGGATCTTGGTCACTACTTTTGGGTGGTAGTCGTCGACGTGGCCGATGTGTGGCAGGTCGGGATCGGAGTTGTAATAGAGGAAGATCGCGGCCACGCCAGCGACGCCGCACAGGCCGCCCATGACGAACAAGAAGAGGAGCCAGCGCCACCAACGGCCCGACGACCCGGACGATCTCGACTTCGACGGTGCGTAGGCGGCCGTCGTCTTATACTTTTTTTTGGCGGGCATCGTCGACTCTGTCGTACGCGGAGTCTAACGCCGACCTTCCGCGACGCGAAACAATCTCAAAAGTCCAATCCCAGAGCTCAGCCGTCGCCCCGGTGCTCGGCGTTGCCGAGCCGCCAGATCGCCGTCGCGGTCGCCGCCAGGGCCGCAGCCAGTAGCAGGAAGGCGGAGATAAAGATCGGCACGGTCGGTCCCCAGCCGAGCGCGACCGCTTTGGGTACGCCCGCCAAGTTGCGCAGATGCCAAAGCAACGACACCCAGTGCAGCGCCAACGGCGCGCCGCCGATGCCCAGCTCGACCGCAACGATGTAGCCACCGAACGCGACAATCGTCAGGCGCGGAAAGAGCGTGCTGAAGAGGGCCGCCAATCCCGTGTAGGCGCAAAAGCCGAGTAGCGTCGCCAGCAGCGCCACGCCCAGGACCGGCAGCGCAGCCACGGCGTCGCTCGGCACCGCGGCGAACGCGGCCACGAAAGCGAGTACGACATCCACGGCCAGCGCGGCCGCCACCGGCCAGAGTGCCAACAGGCGCCCGATCAAGAAGGTCGCGCGGGGCACCGGCCGGGCGAGCACGAAGTCGGCGGTGCGCCGCTCGAGCTCGTCGCCCACCAACGACGAAGCAAAAAGCAGCGGCAAAAAGGGCAGCAGCACGAGCGTGAATTCCATCACCTCGGTGAAGGTGTTACGTCCGGCGCCGCGAAACAGGCTCATGGACAGCGCCAGAAGCGGCGGCAGCGCGCACAGCCCCAAAGCGATCCACAGCGACGAGCGGCGGCGCATGCGCAGGAAAAAGAGTCGGCGATGCACACCGACCGCGCCCCCGAAGGTCGGCGGGCTCACGTCGCCGTCTCCGTCCGCCGTTCGGTCAGATAGCGAAAAACCGCGTCGAGGCCACTGTCGGGCGACGAGAGCGCGGCAATGGTGAGGCCGGCCTCTGTGCACAGCTGCGGCAGCGCGTCGTACAGCGTGTCGGGCGCGTCGGTCTCGACGGTCAGCGTCGTCGCTGTGAAGCGCAGCTGACGGACGCCGTGCTGGTCCACGAGCAGCTTGCCCAGGCGCCGCGGATCGTCGCATACCACCTCGACCCGATGCGGATGGCGATCGATGAGCGCGCGGATTGCCGCGACGTTGCCTTCGGCAACCAGCTGGCCGCCGGCCAAAAACAGGATGGTGTCGGTCAGCCCTTCGATCTCGTGCAGCACATGAGTCGACAAAAAGATGTGCGTGCCGGCGTCGGCGCGCGCGCGTAAGACGCGCATGATCTTGGCACGCACCAGCGGGTCGCAGCCGGTGGTCGGCTCGTCGAGCAGCAGCAGCTCGGGCTCGTGCACCAGTGCCTGCGCGATTTTGCAGCGCTGCCGCATGCCGCGCGAAAACTCGCCGAGCCGACGATCGAGCGCATCGCCGAGATCGAGCTCGACGAGAATGTCTTTGGCCCGATCGCGCGGGTTGGCGACGCCGCTGAGCTCGGCGAGCGCGGCCACCATCTCGACGGCGGTGAGCTCGTCGTACAAGGAATCGTGCTCGGGGCAGTAGCCGATGCGCGCCAACACGTCGGGCGCCGCAAATGGATCTGCGCCGAAGACCCGCACCTGACCGCGCGACGGCCGCAGCT
>JBBQIO010000534.1:0-3603 GCA_038325015.1 Polyangia bacterium | reverse complement strand
TTTTTCAGCTCCTTCATCACGCGCTTGACCAAGGGCGTGATGCACGAGACGTCGGCCGTCGACAGCGCGGTCAGCGAGGTCTCGTCGTAGCCACCCTTTTTGACGCCTTCGACGACGCTGCGCACGATGGCATCGGGGTCGCGCTCGCGCACCGGCCGATAGATCATGCCGGCCTGGCAAAATCTGCAGCCCTCGGTGCAGCCGCGCGCGATCTCGACCGACACGCGGTCGAACACGGCCTCGGCGACGGGCACCGGCGTGTCCGACGGAAAGGGAAACTTGTTCAAGTCCTTGACCCACACGCGCACGACTTTTTTCGGCACGCGCTCGTCGACCACCCCGGTCACGACTTCGAGGCCGGTCAGCTCGTCGACGGCGGTGGTGTAGAGCTCGGGCACGTACAGCCCGCGCCCGGCAGCGGCGAGCTGAATCAAGCGCTCGCGACGGCCGATGCCGGCCTTTTTGAGCGCCGCATAGTGCAGCAGAATCTCGGGCAGCGCCTCTTCGGCATCACCGACCAAAAACGCGTCGAAGAACGCGGCCACTGGCTCGGGGTGCGTCGCCGTCGGGCCGCCGCCGATGACGAAGGGGTCGGAGTCGCCGCGGTCCGCTGCGCGCAGCGGAATGCCGCCCAGGTCGAGCAGCGTCAGGACATTGGTGTAGGTCATCTCGTACTGCAGCGAGAGCCCCACGACATCGAACGTCGACAGCGGCTCGGCCGACTCCAGCGTCACCACCGGAAGCTTGCGTTGACGCAGCTCGCTCTCCATGTCGACCCACGGCGCGAACGCCCGCTCACAGGCGATCTGTGGATGCTTGTTCAGGAGCGAATAGAGAATCTTCGTCCCCAGATGGGACATGCCGATGTCGTACAGATCGGGGAAGGCCAGGGCGATGCGCACGTCGACCGTCGACGGGTCCTTTTTGACCGACTGAAACTCGCCGCCCAGATAGCGGGCCGGCTTCTCGACGCGACCGACGAACTCTGCATAGGGATGCTGCATGGAGTCGGTGACTAGGCCCCACGTCGAGGATTGTCAAGCTGGGCGCACTGGGTCAACTTGGCGTGCTGGGTGCGGCCGACCATCCACAGTTGGGTGTTGAAAGTGGGGCGCACAGCTCCCACAACCCACCCGCAACAGGCCCCAAATGGCCAGTTGACGCGCTTTTCGAGCTGCGCACGGGGTTTGCACACACGATAGGTATGGGTCGCACCTTCGCCATCGGAGACATCCACGGAGACGCTCAGGCGCTCGATGTGCTGCTTGGGCGACTTCCGATCGTGCGCGGCGACACCATCGTCTTTGTCGGCGATTACGTCGATCGCGGGCCCGATTCCGTGGCCGTGGTGCGGCGGGTCCGCGAGCTCGAAGCGTCGAGCCCGGCGCGCATCGTCGCCCTGCGCGGCAACCACGAGGACGCCTGGATCTCCTGCTACAAGTCGCCCGATCCGCGCTTCTTACTGCAGCCGCGAAACGGCTGTGCCAACACCTACCGCTCGTTCGTCGGTGGGCCGCCGCTCGACGAAGACGAGTCGCTGTGGCCCGACTCCCTCGAGGAGCAGCGCTTCTTGGATGTCGCCTCCTGGCTGCCGCGCGACGTCGTTCAGTGGATGAATGGCTTACCGCTGTGGTTCGAGAACGAGCACGCGATCTTCGTCCACGCCGGTCTCGAAGAGGATGCTGTCGGCTGGAAGCATCCGTCGCAGTCGTCGCGCGAAGACCTGTTGTGGATGCGACGGCGCGATTTCTTTTTGGGGTACGAGGGCAAGCGGCTAGTGTTCGGCCACACCACCGTCGAGGACCTACCCGACGAGGGAATCGATTTTTCCGCCGACTTCGAAGAGACCGTGTGGCGGCGTGGGCCGCTGGTTGGCCTCGACACCGCGTGCGGCAAGGGCGGATTTCTCTCGGCTGTCGAGCTGCCGTCGGGAAAAATCGTCGATTCGCGGCTGACTCAGAGTGACCGCGTGGTGCTGCCGGCCAGACGAATCTCGGCATAGACGCCGAAGTGATCCGACGGGTAGAGGCCGCCGGCGGCGACGTCGAGCACGACGCGCGCATCGAGAATCTGCCCGCGGCCGTCGCGCTCGCGCTGCGAGACCAAGATATAGTCGAGGCGGCGATCGCGCTCCAAAAAGGCCATCCGCTCGGTCAACGGGTTGCGCAACGCCCAGGTGATGCCGGGCTCGCCCGGATGGCGCAGCGCCCACGCGTCCTGGTAGTACACGCGACGGCCGGCGAGCGAATGCTCCCCGCGCCAAAAGCGCATCTCGTCGCACTCGGGTGCGGCGTTGAAGTCGCCCATCAAGATGCGCGGCAAGGCGTCGGCGCTGGCCGCCGCGGCGACCATCTCCTCGACGGCGACGACCTGATGCTCCCGCGTGACACCATCGGTCATGCGCCAGTTGAGATGGGTCGTGAAGAGCGGCAGCGGACCGACGGGGCTTTCGGAAATGGCGTGCAGCACGATGCGTCGCTCTTTTTCGGTGGCATGCGGCAGCGCGATCGAAGCGGCGCCGCGCAGCGGCCAGCGCGACAACAGCGCGAGCCCCTCGTCGCCCTCGCCCCAACGGGTGGCGACCGCATACTCGCAGTGCATGCCGAGCGCGGCGGCGATCGTCCGGGCCTGGTTCGGCACCGATGGCGTGTCGCGCACCTCTTGCAATGCGATGACGTCGGGTTCGAGCGCGCTCAGCCAGGCCACGATGCTCGCCATGCGCGCGTCCAGCGGCTCCTCCTGACCAAACAGGTTAAGCGTCACCGCGCGACAAATGGTCACCCCGAGCGTCATTCGAGGTCGCGGCTAGCCGCGGTAGACGCAGCGCGCGTCGCAGGTTTCGAAAAAAGTCAGCGCCGTGAGCTGGGGAATTCCCGCCTTGATACGGTCGAACAGCCACTTGGCGCAGATCTCCGAGGTCGGATTCTCGAGGCCAGGCACCTCGTTGAGATAGCGATGGTCAATCTCGTCGAGGAGCGGCGCCAACACGACATCGAGCTGGCCAAAGTCGATCAGCCAGCCGGTGTGCGGATCGACCGGGCCTGCGACGTGGATCTCGAACTTGAAGCTGTGGCCGTGGACGCGCGCGCATTTGTGCCCCGGCGGCACGTGCGGCAAGCGGTGCGCCGACTCGAAGCGGTATTCTTTGACTAGCTCGACGTTCATTGTGACGACGCTCATAGCATCGGTCTGGCGGGCTTGCCAGATGCCGGTTGCAAGTCGGTCCGTCCCTGCCTACATCCTGCTGATGGCGCCACGCCGCGGACCCAGCTCGCGTTTGCGGGCGCTCGTTTTGTCGCTGGTCGTGGTGGTGCAGCTGCCAGCCTGGTGGCTGACACGGTGGTTGTTCGGCAGCTGGTGCTTGATTGTGCCGGCGCTCCTGACGCTCAACTTCATGAACCTGATGCGCCGGCCGTTCGTCGAGCCGCCCAAGTCGCTTTTTTATCGTTATTTTATTTTATATCCATTTTTTGCATGGTGGGTGGGTTGCCTTTTGGTGGTACCTCTTGGTTTGTTCGCCTTTGCCGGCGCGCTCCTCCTGCCGGCGTGGCAGCGACCGCTCTTGGAGGGTGCGCTGGCGCTGTCGCTGTGTGGCGGCGCCTG
>JBBQIO010000533.1:0-3608 GCA_038325015.1 Polyangia bacterium | reverse complement strand
TGGCCCAGCACCAGGTGCGCCATGCGCTCGGCCTCCATCTCGACGATCAGCGGCAGCGCCGCGCGCGGTAGGTTGTCGCGGTAGTAGGTCCAGTCGACCCAGGTCGCGGCATTGGTGTCGCCGCCGACCGACTCGATGCGCCGATCGAACTCGCCGGGCGGCAGCTTCTCGGTCTGGTTGAACATTAGATGCTCGAACAGATGTGCGATCCCGGTGATGCCCTCGCGCTCGTTGCGCGACCCGACGGAAAACCAGGTCTGATAGGCGACCAGCGGCGCCGCCGAATCGCGCAACAGGAGAAGCTGCAGCCCGTTGTCGAGGCGATGATGGCGGACGCGCGGCGCCTCCGCAGCGGGGCCACTGGCAGCGAACACGTGCTCCGAAAGCAAGGTCATGTTGGTTTTGCGTCTCCTTGGGGACGATGCGAGTCCGTCAGTATCGAGGAAGTGCCCTAATAGTCCAATCCTACCGATACGCCGGCGTGTGGCGTCACCAGCTGGTAGTGGCCAGAGGAGGTCGGATTGGCGTAGCCGTTGGTGACCGCCAGACAGCCCGGCTGGTTGAGGTCGTAGCCTTTTTCAACGCAGCTGACGTAGTCGTTCGAATTGAAGCGCGATTTGATATCGCCCAGAACGTACGTGGTGACGCCGGCGTGAGCGCCGAGTCGAAGGTGGCGCACCGGATGCCACTCGGCGGTGAGCGCGAGATCGAACTTGGGGGCGTCGAGCTGCGCCGCCGAGACGGCGCTCGATTCGACCGCTGAGGTCTCGAACACCAACGACGGTGACAGCAGCAGCGACGGCTTGACACGCCAGCGGGTGCTGGCCTCGATCGCGAACGTGTCCTGCAGGCCTTGGTCGAGCAAGAACTGCGGGGGTGGACGAAAGGCCGCCGGCACCTGACCTTTCTGCCCGCCCTGCACCAGCACGTCGAGCTGCGAGCGCGTGCCGTAGTGCACCCAACGGGCGGTCACTTCGAGGTCGACGCGCGGCGTGAGCTCGGCGCGCATCGCCGCCATGACGATGTCGGGGACGGCGGTCGATACCGACGTGCTGACGCGATAGACGTTACCGCCGGGAATGGCCAAACGACCCTGGGTCTCGCTCGACAGCGGCAGATCCACGCCCCGACCGGTGTTGAACGTGTGGCTGATGTAGCTCAGCGCCAACCACAGTCGATCCACGGGACGGCCGAGCACACCGACGGAAAAACCGATGCCCCAGCCGAAGCCGCGCAGCCGCAGCGTCTCTTTGGCCAACGGATTCTCCAGCCCGCAGGCGCCGACGCCGCACAGGCCGTTGCCACGATCGACGCCCGCCGCGCCCAGGCGGGGCGCAGCATCGAGCGCATATTTGTAGTTCATCCAGCTCTCGGCGAAGGTCGCGCTAGCGCCGAAATAAAAGCGCGAGTTGAGCCGGATCGCGGCGGCGACGCTCTGTTGGTAGGTGACGAAGGTCTCTTCGATGCTCTGGTAGGCGGCAGCGCCGTTGCCGAATCGCGAGGAGTCGACCAGCGGCGCCTGCGTGCTGAGGCCAACGGTGATGGTGTCGGTCAGAAGGTCGGTGGTCAGGCCGACGAAGCCGTGAAAGTTGGTCCAGTCGAGCGCGGTCGAGCCAGCGTTGCCGTCGCGCCTTTCCGAGCCGATATTGAAGCTGCCGTCGCCCTCGGCGTACAGGTGAAAGCCGCGCAGCGGGCCGAGCGCCGCCGGATTGTAGAAGATGGCGGCGACGTTGGCGTCGGTCGGGCCGGCGATGGCATTGGGCAAGGGGCGCGGTTGGAACAGAGGTGCTGCCGAGGCGTGGGTCGCAAGCAGGAGGCCGGCCAGCGCGCCGCACAGGACGCACATTCCTTTCCGGGGAGCCGATCTCGAGGCCTGCACGCCGCCAAAGGCTACACCGGCTGGCCCGCGCCATCGCCATCGAAAGTGCGCGTGCGCTCTCGGTCGTCCTTGACCCTGCGCCCGGCGAAACGTAACGTCAGGCCCTTTTCGAAGGGCTCACACGAGAGGCCGGGGACCGATGCGGACGGGAGCGTGGGGGCTGTGCGGGATGGTCGTCTTGACCGCGGCCTGCTCGGTCACTCCGGAGAAGATCACGCAGTGGAAGGAGACCGAACGCGGTCCCGCGAAGCTGCGAGCAGCGGTCGGCAACGGCTCGTTGTCACCCGCGCTGCGTGGGATGGCGCTGGCCGCGCTCGTCGAGATCGGCATGCAGGACGAGATCGTCGCTGACCTGCCAGCGGGTGGCGCCGAGCCGCTGGTGCACGACGCCGTGCCGCGCCTCGAACGCCTCTTGGGCCCGCCGGCGCCGCGACCGATCCCGCGCGTCGAGCGCGACGCCAAGGATGCGCTGTTCCTCTTGCGAGCCCGCGCCGGCGTCGCCGATCGTTTGCAGATCGACCAGGCGCTGATCCGCTGGGCGACGGCGGATCTCAGCGGTCGTATGAGCGTCGGCGGCGAGGGTACACAAAAGATTTTTGCCACCATCGGGACGCCGGTGGCGCCCGCCTTGCTGCCGCTGCTCGTCGTCGGCTCGCCGGATCTTTCACCCGCCGCGCGCTTCATCGGGCAGCTCGGCGACGCGGCGACGCGGGCGCAGGCGGCCAAGAGCTTGGTGGCGATTCTCCGGTCTGCGCCGGCGCGGGCCGAAGATACGCAGCTCGTCGAGGCGCTGAGCTTGGTGGACAGTGAGGTCGGGCGCCAATATCTCTACGCGGCCGCGCGCGGTGGCAGTGAGCATGCGCGCGAGCTGGCCCTTTTGGCGCTGGCGCAGGGGCCGGTGGGGCCCGGCACGTTGGCCGGAACGGTGACGCTGGCCGTCGATCTCGCGGGCGATCCTCATGCGCCAGGGCGGGTGCGCGAGGCGGCCTTTCAGCTCGCCGAAAAGCAGGGGCCGCTGGCGGCCTCGGCGCTCTTATCGTTGATTCATTCGGCGCCGCCGCTGGTGCGCTGGCGTGCTGTCGAGGCGGCGCTGGCTGCCGGCAAGAGCACGGCGATTCGCCCGGTGCTCGAGACCCTGCCCGACGGCAGCTACACCAAAGACGACGTCGACAGCTACGTCGTGCATGATCTGGCGCTGGTTGGGCCGAGCGCCGTCGGGCCTCTCAAGGAGGTGATTGCCGCGTCGACCAAGCCGATTGCGCGCGCCTGCGCGGTGGCGGCGTTGGCGCGGTTAGGGCACGCCTCCGACGGCGCGGTGTTGACTCCGCTTTTGTCCGATCATACGCCGCTGCGCGGCTGGAAGCCGCCCACCACTTTGGGCGCCGAAGCGGTCTTGGCGGCGCAGGCGCTCAAGACGAGATAGTCAATGAGAGGTCGGCTCTTCGCCCGACAAGCAGATCTGGCTTAGCGTGCGCGGCTGCGCGAATATGGGTGAGCGATGGATCAAAGCAAGAAGACGATGCGCCACTTCTACTGTCGAGACGTCCTATGGGAGACGTTCGAACAGATGGCCAACGACTTCGATTGCTCGATCGACTATTTGATCAACGAGTCGATGCGCTTTTACGCGCGGTCGAAGAATTATCAGGCCGGGTCCGGGCAGTCGTCCAAGGAGCTTCCGGTGCAAGCCGCCGCTGGGCCAGGGGCCAACATCCTGACGCGACCGGTT
>JBBQIO010000532.1:0-3609 GCA_038325015.1 Polyangia bacterium | reverse complement strand
GCCCAAGCGCGCGGTGCGTCGCGCCACCGCGGGCCTGGCGGTCGGGCCGGCCATGGCGTGGGGCGCGTTGACGCTGGCGCTGTTTTTTTTCGTCGACTTCGTCGGTGCGACCTACGAGTTCATGGGCTTTTCCGACGATGCGGCCTATCGCATGCTGGCGCACCGCTACTGGGTGCGGGTCGTCGAGGGGCAAGTCGCCGTGCTCATTTTATACGGTGCGGTCGGCGCGCTGTTCGCGCTCGGCGTGTTTGGTGTCGCGCGACTGTGGGGGCCGGTGTTTCGGCGTCACATCGTGGGCGGCGTGCTCCTCGTGCATGTGTGGATGTTCACGCGCAGCCTGGTGCACTATCCGCAGCTCTACGACGACGATTTTTACGCCAAAGGCGGAGTTCGACGCGCGCTCATGCTGTGGGCGACGCGCCACCTTTCGGTCAATGGCATCGAGGTCGCCGCGGCGATCGCGCTCATGCTGGTGATGATTCCGCCGCTGTGGCCGCGCATGCGGGCGACGGGCCAGATGGTGCAGGGGAGAACGACGCGGCAGCGCTTCACCATCTTGGGCGTGGCGCTGGCCGTTATCCTGGGCTTCGGCGGGATCCTGCACGTGGTGCGCGGCCGGCATCCGGTTGCCACCGCCGGCAAGCGCAACCTGCTCTTGATCGCGGTCGACAGTCTGCGTGCCGATCGGCTGTTCGCGCCCGACGCGGCGCAGCGCTTTCCCCATCTGTACGAGCTGGCGCAGCGCGGCGTCCGATTTCGCGAAGATCACGTGACCGTGCCGCGCACGTTCCCTTCGTTCATCACGCTCTTGACCGGCCGCTGGCCCCATCACCACGGCATCCGCCATATGTTCCCGACCGCGGCGCAGCGTCGCGCGATCGGCCTGGCGCTGCCCGAGGTGCTGCATCGCGCCGGTTGGCGCACCGGAGTGGTCAGCGATTTTGCCGGCGAGATTTTTTCGCGCACGCCGGTCGGCTTCGAGGACGTCCGCGTGCCTTACTTCGACATGAAGTCGATCCTGCAGCAGCGGCTCGAGCTGGAGATGCACCCGAACTTTTTGCCCTACGCCACGACCCGCCTGGGGCGCCTCCTGTTCCAGTCGATCGACGGCCTGTCGGAGCACGCCGATCCGCTGCTGCTCGTCGACAGCGCCGATCATTTTTTGGCCAGTAGCGACGTGCGGCCGTTCTTCTTGACGGTCTTTTTCTCGACCGCGCACTTTCCCTACGCCGCGCCTGCGCCGTGGTACGCGCGCTACGCCGATCCTCACTATACCGGGCCGTACCTGTACCAAAAGCCGCCGCTGGCGCCGCCGCCCGACGGCGCGGCCGATGCCACGCAGATTCGCGCGCTGTACGACGGTGCGGTGGCTGCGACGGACGAGGCCGTCGGTCGTCTGCTCGACGACCTGCACCGCCGCGGTCTGGACGACAACACGACCATCGTTCTGCTCGCCGACCACGGCGAAAACCTGTACGAGCGCGCCGACCGCGGCATGGGGCACGGCGACCATCTGCACGGCTCGAATACCGATCACGTGCCGCTGGTCATGGTGGATAAGGCGTGGCCGCCGCACGACGTGACCTCGATCGTGCGCGATGTCGATGTGGCCCCGACCTTGGCCGAACGGCTGGGCGTGACGCTGCCGGACGTCGACGGTGTGTCGCTGGTACCACTGGCCACCGGCGCGCGGCAGAGCCTCGACCTCGACGCCTTCGGCGAGACTGAGTTCTGGTTCACCGAGAGCGGACCCGGCTTTGGGCCCGACGAGCGCCTGCCCTATCCCGGCATCACGGGCGCGACCGAGCTCGCCGATGACGACGACATTGTCCTGCAGTCGCGCTGGCAGGACATGGTCGTGGTCGCCAAGCAGCGCGATATCCGCCACGAGAATTGGAAGCTGCTCTATCGACCGACGCGCAGCGGAGTACAGCTCAGCCTGTTCGACTTGGCCGCCGACCCCGACGAGTCGCACGACGTGCGTGCCGCACATCCCGAGGTGGCCGCCGACCTGTGGCGCCGGCTACAGGCCTGGATGCTGGGCGACACGCGCATGACGTTGCGCGGCGGATTTCTGGTGCCCAAGTGAGGCGCATGTGCGGGCTCGTGCTGGCGGCGCTGCTCGGATGTGGTCGTGCGACGCCGCACCCTCGGCCGACGAGCAAAACCGTCGCGGCCGCCAAGCGTGCGGGCGATGCGCTGGCCTATCGCTTCGCCGACCACGCGGCCGACCTGCACTGTGTCGGCGGCCGAGGATCGCTCGCTGCGGCAATCGCCGCGCTCGATGTGCCGACGCAGCTGCCCAGCCCGTACAGCGGTGCCAGCGGTGACGACGCCTATCGCTGGATGGAGCTCGCGCTCTCCGACGTCGACGTCGCCGGCTATGCGCAGCCGTCGGGCGAGTCGCCGGACAAGGGCCGGCGCGCGCGGCACAAAGCACCCTCATCGGCGCATTTCGAACCGGTGTGGAATAGCCAGACCGGCGTCTATTCCTCCAAGACGTCGCTCGTCGTGCGGGCCGGTGAATCATGTGTCGTCAACCTGCCGCGGGTGCGTGGGACTTTGCGCTTTGCCAGCACGACGCTCGGCGGCCAAGAGGCCAAGCTGCGCGTGTTTGGCGACAGCGCGCCACTCGTCGACAACGTGGCGCCCTCGGCCCGTTGGGCGGCGGCGTCGGCGCCGGTCAATGGTCGCAGCGTGCGCTTTTCCGTCGAGGGTCCGGCGGGCGCGGTGGTCTACATCGGCGATCCAGTGGTCATGCAGACCGATGGCGGGGCGCCCGGTGCCAACGTGATTGTCATCTTGATCGACACACTGCGCGCCGATGCGGTGCCGGTCATGCCGCGCCTTTCGGCCTTCGCTGAGCGAGGCGCGCGCTTCGATCAAGCGATCACCGGCGCGACCTGGACCCGCCCGTCGCTCCTTGCATTTCTCGGCGGCGACACGCCGTCGGCGCTGGCCCATTCGGCCGAAGAGATGATTCCCACCGACGAGGCGCGCCGGTTGTTCTACGGAGTTTCGCCGCCACTTTTGCCGCGCCTACTGGCGGCGCGCGGTTGGCGGACGTTCGGCATCGGCAACAATTTTTTCCTGCTCGGCTATCCGCAGATCGGCTTGAGCTTCGGGCTCGACGAAGTCACCGACATTCGCCATTTGATGCTCGACACGCCGGCCATCGCGCGCGGTGCGATCGCCTTCATGGAGAGCCACGCGCGCGAGTCGTTTTATCTGCAGCTCCATTTCGACGCGCCGCACTGGCCCTACACGCCGCCGCCCGAAGCGCTCGTCGGCCTCGAAGTACCGACCGGATTTCCCGAGGACAGCCTGGCCCGCCGCTATTTGGGTGAGGCAGTCTACGCCGACGGTGCCATCGGACAGATCGTCGACGCCCTCGACCGCCTGCACTTGAGCGAGCGCACCTACGTCGTCGTGTTCGGCGACCACGGCGAGATCTTCGACCACGCCCACGCGCACATCGTCGAGGCGCTCAAGCTGCCGACGCTGCATCATCACGGCTGGTCGGCCTACGACGAGCTCCTGCGCGTGCCGCTGATCATGGTCGGCCCGCACATTCCCCCGACGCGCGTGACCGACCAGGTGCGACTGATC
>JBBQIO010000531.1:0-3611 GCA_038325015.1 Polyangia bacterium | reverse complement strand
TCGCAGTTGAGCGCCGCAGCCAGTGCGCGTGCCGCAGTCGCCTTGCCGCAACCCGCCGGTCCCTCGAAGAGATAGGCGTGGTGCGTTTTTCCCGACGCGACAGCGGCCGTCAAGATATCCACCACGCGCCGTTGGCCGAGGAGGGTGCCCAGGGTGGCAGGGTTCTGGAGGCTCACGCGCACACGCTAGCACGCGACGGCCGTTTCCGCCCCACCTTGGCGTATACTTTCCGCGATGGGCATCCTCAATCGCATCTCCACCCTGATCAAGTCGAACCTCAACTCCGCCGTCGACAAGGTGAGCGATCCGGGACGCGAAATCGACATCCTGGTTGCGGAGATGGAGGCGAGCCAGAAGCAGGCGCGCGTCGAGGTGCAGGCCGTCCTGGCCCTCGAGAAGCGCGACCAAAAACGCGCCGAGGGCCTCAAACGTACCATCGACGAATGGACCGCCCGCGCCGAGCGTGCGTTGCAGGCTGGCGACGAAAACCTGGCCAAAGAAGCCCTGGGGCGCCGGGTGGAGCTGGAGACGGAGCTTCGCGAGCTCGAGGCCAACATTGTTCAGCAGCGCGCCAGCGTCGACGAGCTGACCATCGCTGTGCGCGCGCTCGACCAGCGGGTGACGGAGGTCAAGTCGCGCAAAGAAACGCTCAAAATCCAAGCGCGCAACCAGAAGCAGAAAGACGCTGGCGGCGGAGCGGTCGAGCGCTACGAACAGCTAGTCACCGACGTGGACGTGAAAGAGGCCGAGGTGGCGCTCACCGATGATCTGCTGTCGGCGACACACCAGGATTCGAAGAGCTTGGAAGTAGAGCGGCGCTTTGACGAGCTCGACAAACAGTCCGCACTCGACGACAAGCTCGCCGCGCTCAAGGAAAAGCTCAAAGCCACCGACGGGACCTAGTCGGCATCTCGCAGGTGAGGGGCCCTAGTCCGGCAGCCGAGGCCCGGCTGGCCAGGCGGTGTCGTTAGTGCTCGAGCGCCTTGCCCACGCCCTTCAAAAAGTCGCCCATAGCCTTGCCCGCCGCCTGAAACCCGGTGCCGGCCATGCAGCCGATCGCCTCGCCACAAGTCGTGGAGCTCGATACACAGGTGTCGAGCTTGGCCATCGAGTCGGCGCCGCCGGCCAGCTTGCCGAGCTCGGCCACGTCCTTCTCACACTTGTCGAGCTTGTCGGCTTTCTCGCCGCATAACGACTGAATCTTGGCGCAGGCACGCTGCTCAGGCGGACGGAGATATTTGGACCACACGAAGTACCCGCCAACGCCCAGCACCGCCAGCACCGCTACGACCTTGAGCATGTGTTCTCCTCGCGTTCGAGCATAAGAACATACGCTAGAGGCCGGCTATTTCTTGGCGGCTTTTTTGTCGCGCGCCTTCAACCAGCCGTCGAACTTCTGGTCGATGCAGGTGCCGATCTTGGTGCCAAGCGCGGTGCCGTCTTGCGCGGTGGCCACCTGCCACGGCGAGGTCTGCGCCTTGGTCTCATTGACGCAGGCCGGTCCATACTGCGCGAAGAGCTTGGCGCAGGCCGCGTAGTTGCCGCCGCCGACCGACTTCCAGGTCAGCGTGGTGCGGTCGGGGTAGTAGCCGCAGTACACGCCGAAGATGCCGCCCAGCACCTGGCTCTCCCAGTCGGGCATGTTGGCCGGCGGGACCGCCACCGGATCGGCGCGCAGCGACGGAGATACGACGAGACCCAGGGCCAAGACAACTGCGTTCAGGCGCAAATTAATTTCCTTTGAAGAAGAAGGGGAAGCTGACGTTGCAGATCACGCCGTTGGGCTTGGGAAACTGCCAAGCCTTGACCTGGCGCACCATGCAGCTCTCAGTGGAGGCATTGTTGAGCGAGGTGGAGCCGATCTTGGCCATCTGAACGCGCCCGTCGAGGTCGACCTTCCAGTCGACGATGATCTTGCCGGCCAGGTGGGGAAAGCGCTGCAGCTCTTTTTCGTAGCAGAACTGGATGGCGGCGGCGTGCGACTGCACCACCTTGAGGATCTGTTCCTTGGAGAGACCACCGTCGGCGCTGGGGGCGCCGGTGGTCATGCCGACCTTGGTCTCTTTGGCCACATGACCGCCGCCGGTGCCGGTGTTGTGAGCGCCCTTGCCGCCGCCGCCGATGGCGAGGTCGCCGCTGCCCATGAGCTGCCCATTGCCCTTGCCACCGCCGCCGCCACCGTCGCCGCGCAGGCCCATACCGCCCGAGCCGCGCCCGACTTGCAGTTGGGCGCCCTTGACGCCGGCGAGTGCAGTGGTGATGTCGGAGTTGGCGTTGTCGGAGAGCAAGGAGTTGAGCGCCTTGGATTCTTTGCTGGGCTTGAGCGCGCCAAGAAGGCCCATGTTGGTGACTTTGGCGGCGATCTGATCGCGCGGCCCCTTGGGGATGACGGTCTTTTCGACCTTGGCGTTTTTCTCGCCGATCTTGCCCTCTTTGCCAGCGGCCTTCTTGCTTGCGTCGTCCTCTCGGACTTTTCTAGCGTTTTTCTCTTTTTTCTCTTCGACCTTGGGCTCGGGCACGTCGAGCAGCAGCTTGGCGATCGCCTCCGACGGAGGTGGGTCGATGTCGAGCTGGTCTTCTTTGTCCCATGCCAGAAAGGCGACGACCAAGAGCGAGATGAGACACAGGCCGGAGAACAACAAGCCCTGCGCGAAGAACTTGTCGATGCCGAACTGCGGCGCTACACGCGGCGCGCCCTCGAGGTGCTGGAAGAAGAGTGCAATCTCACCGGCACCGTCGAGCGATACGATCCCCCAGTCGCGCATGCCGAACGGCTGCTGACGGCCACCACCACCACGGCCACCGACGAGATCGGCGATTTCTAGATCAATGCCGTCGACATGCAGCTTGCCGCTCATGCCTTCCACCAGCGTGACTGCAAAGCCGGCGCCGTCGCTGGTGGGCGACAAGAGCGCAAAGCCGTCACCGAGCTGATTGGCAGCGACGGTGAAGGTATCGTGTGCCGACGCACCCACGGTGATGATCTGGCTGGTGTAGAAGACCTTCTCTTGGAGGGCCTCGCCGCGCCAAACCAAGACCACGCGCAGCGGATAGGCGAGCGGGGGGAGGGCCATCTACATCTCGCTCGGCGACTGTTCGAGCTCGCGGACAAACGACCGGTTGTTGGGCGCGGTGGTGTCGAACTCGCTCTTCATACGATTGAGGAAGTAGAGGAGCTGCGGCGTCTTGAGCTTGCCGTCGATGTCGAGGCCGGTGAAGGAATAGGTCTTGGACTTGTTGCCCTTGGCGTCGACGTCGACCTTGGTACCGTCGTTGGACGGCATTTTTTTCTTCTGCGCCGAGGCTGGCGAGGCCCACAAAAAGGCCAAGGCCGCGGCGACGAGCAAGAGGACTGCGAGGTGACAGCGACCTGGTGGTGAGGACCTCATGGCTTAAGTATGACCTGCGGCCGGTGCTGGTGTCGATGTAGGTGGAGCAGCTTGTTTGTTGAGGTCTTTCAGGCGATTTTCCGCGTCGGTGCGTCGGGGATGGCTCGTTGGGGCCGCTTTGAGGAATTGTTCGAAGCGATCTTTGGCGCGCACCGGCTCTTTGCGAAAGTCCATGTGCAGAACGCCAAGGTTGAAGAGCGCATCAGGCTCACGCGGGTTCAC
>JBBQIO010000530.1:0-3622 GCA_038325015.1 Polyangia bacterium | reverse complement strand
ATCTGCCCCTTGAGACCGCGCTTGGCCAGCTCTTTTTTGAAGCACTCGCGAATCTCTTCGGAGCCCTTAGAAGCGCAGTCGCCGCGCGAGCTGCCCGGCTCCCGCCGATTGGTACACACAAAGATATGCCGGTCGAAATGGGCCATCTCAAAGTGCCTTTCGCAGGCGTTCGGTCTCGTCGCAGAAGCGCTCGACCTCGTCGTCGGTCGAGTAAAAATGGGGCGATATGCGGATGCCGGAGTTGGGCCGGTGGTCGCACAAAAACTGCTTGGCGTTGAGCGCCTTGGCCACCTCGTCGGCGCCGGCAAAATCGAAGCACACCGTGCCGCCGCGTCGCTCCGGCTCGCGCGGCGTGTTGACCTTCCAGCCGAGCTCGTCGCAGCGCGCCATGATGCGCGTCGTCTGGCGCAGCGATTTTTGCCGAATTCGCTCGACGCCGATTTCGGCTACGAGCTCGGCGCCGGCCCGCGCCTGATAGAGCGCGGCAATCGCCGGCGTGCCTGCCAAAAAGCGCCAGATTCCGTCGCTGAAGCGCTGCTCGGGCATGGTGAATGCGAACGGCTTTTCGTGTCCCCACCAGCCGGTGTTGCGCGGCTTGAGCTCCGCGATGCGATCCCGCCGCACGTACAAATATCCAGCGCCCGGCCCGCCGCACAGCCACTTGACCGACCCGCCACACGCCAAGTCCACGTCGAGGTCGACGACGTCGAAGGGCACCGTTCCGGTCGACTGATAGCAATCGAGCAGCACCATGGCGCCGACTTCGTGGGCCCGCGCGACGATCGTTTTGACATCCTGCAGCGCCGACGAGCGAAACAGCACGTGCGAGATCGGCACCAGCAAGGTCTGCTCGTCGATCGCAGCGCACAGCCGCTCGGTGGGCACCGAAATGCCGTCGTCGCTCTTGACCACCACGACCTCGGCGCCGCGCCGCTCTTCTTCGTGCCAGACGTAGCTCACCGACGGAAAGTTGAGCTCGGTAAAGACGATCTTATTGCGCGGCTTGCGATACTCGAAGCAGCTCGCGATGGTCGCCTGCGCCTGTGAGACGTTGGTCGAAACGATCATCGTGCCGTCGGGCGCGCCGATGATCTTGCCGATGCGTGCGGCCGCGTGATCGATCTCGGGCAGCCAGTCGTGCCAGGCGTTGATGCCCTCTTCGACCCACAGCCGCTGAAACGTCGCCATGTGCTCGACCGCGCGCCGCGGCATCGCGCCGAGTGAGTGCGAGACCATGTAGACCGACGTTTGCAGCGCGGGAAATTCGCCGCGGTAGCTCAGCAGATCATCCGTGGTAGCCATGGTCGGCTCCTTTGGGATGGCTCTGGGTCCAGGCCAAAAACAGTTCGTCGCGGACCTCCCACAGCGCCGGAAAAAAGCGATGCTTGAGCCCCTCGGCCAAGAGCTCCGACGCTTTGCCTTTGAGCGAAGGCGTGCCGGCACCGATCTGCCGGTAGACCAGCATCAGGTGCCGCTGCCGCCAGCTCTGCAGATTTTGATCGAAGTCGAGGAGCGCCTCGCACAGCGCAAACAGCTCGGCCTCGCCGTCGGGGTCTTCGTAGATCGCGCGCAGGGTCCGCTGCCGTTTTTCCAGCAGCGCCGTCACGTCGGGCCACAACTCGTCCGGCAGCTGCAAGAGGCGGCGAAAGCCAGGCGACTCCTGCCCCGACCCGCGCCCGAGCCCGCCGCGAATCGTCATGTAGTCGCGCGGCGCCATGGTGTCGAGCAGCGCCAGCTGGTCGTACAATAGATGCTGGATGGCGGTCATGCGCCGCACTCCGGCGACCGCGCGCGCCACCTCCCCCGCTCTGAGGCGCTCGCCGACCGCGCCCGCCTCGTGCGCCACCAGCTTCATCCACAGCTCGGCCACCTGATGCACGACCTGGAACTGCAGCTCGTCGTGGCAGCTCAGGTCGCTCTTTTGCAGCGCCAAGAGCTCGTCGGTACGCAGGTACTTCTCGTAGTCGGTCAACGGCCGCGCCATGCACGATGGCCTAACACGGCGCCCGACAACCCTCAAGGCGAGGCAACTACTCGCATTTTCAAGCATCTGATTTTATGCGAATTTTTGGCGAAATTTAGCACTCTCCCTCGGCCATTGACAATCTTTGGCAGGTGGCTACATTGCCGCCTGCATCGTCAAAGAGGACCCATGCCGACCTACGAATATCACTGCAAAGCGTGCGGCAAAGAGCTCGAAGCGTTTCACAAGATGTCGGACCCGACGCTGACGACCTGCCCTGCGTGCGGCAAGGACGAGCTCGAGCGCCTGATCAGTGGCGGCAACTTCGTGTTGAAGGGCGGCGGCTGGAGCAAGGACAACTACGGCACTCCGAAGTCGACCCGAACCGAGAATCAGATCGGCGACAAGATGGAGTCCAAGATCGCCGAGTCCAAAGCCAAGGACGCTGCCGCCGCTCCGGCGCCGGCGCCGGCTAAAGAAAAATAGTTAATCCACACTTTTTGAACTTTTCTGATTTTTAGCACGCTCACCACAACATTGTAAGGAGAAATTCGATGCATATTCGTCCGCTTCACGACCGCATTTTGGCCAAGCGCTTGGCCGAGCAAGACAAGACCGCCGGCGGGCTTTTCATCCCAGACACGGCGAAAGAGAAGCCGCTCGAGGCCGAAGTGATCGCGGTCGGTAACGGCAAGATTCTGGAAGACGGCAAGGTTCGCCCGCTGGACATCAAGGCCGGCGACAAAATCCTCATCGGCAAATACTCGGGCTCCGAGGTCAAGCTGAACGGTGAAGAGCACATCATTCTCCGCGAAGACGACGTCCTCGCGGTTCTAGAGAAGTAGGAGAGTAAGAACATGGCCGCCAAAGAAATTCTCTTCAACACCAAGGCCCGTCAGCAGATCGCTCACGGCCTCAACACGCTCGCCAACGCCGTCAAAGTGACCCTCGGACCGCGCGGTCGTAACGTGGTCATCGAGAAGTCCTGGGGCGCCCCGACGATCACCAAGGACGGCGTCACCGTCGCCAAGGAGATCGAGCTCGAGAACAAGTTCGAGAACATGGGCGCGCAGATGGTCAAGGAGGTCGCCAGCAAGACGTCCGACGTCGCCGGCGACGGCACCACCACCGCCACCGTTTTGGCTCAGGCGATCTACGCCGAGGGCTCGAAGCTCGTGACGGCCGGCGCCAACCCGATGGACATCAAGCGCGGCATCGACGCCGCCGTCCTCGCCATCACCGAGCACCTGAAGACGCTGTCGGTTCCGACCAAGGGCAAGACCGAGATCGCTCAGGTCGGCACCATCTCGGCCAACGGCGACCACACCATCGGCAACATGATCGCCGAAGCGATGGAGAAGGTCGGCAAAGAGGGCGTCATCACCGTCGAGGAAGCCAAGTCGATGGAGACGCAGCTCGACGTGGTCGAGGGGATGCAGTTCGACCGCGGCTACCTGTCGCCCTACTTCGTGACCGACTCGGAGCGCATGGAAGCGGTTCTCGAGGATGCGTTCGTGCTCATCCACGAGAAGAAGATCTCCAACATGAATGAGCTCCTCCCGGTCCTCGAGCTGGTCGCCAAGTCGGGCAAGCCGCTCATGATCATCTCCGAGGACGTCGACGGCGAGGCGCTCGCCACGCTGGTCGTCAACAAGCTGC
>JBBQIO010000529.1:0-3625 GCA_038325015.1 Polyangia bacterium | reverse complement strand
ACATCGCCAAGGTGATCGTGCCGCAGCTCCTGGCGCACGGGCGCGCCACGCGCAGCTGGCTCGGGGTCTACCCGCAGCCGGTCAATGCCGCGCTGGCCAAGGCGTTCTTGGTCGGTGCCGCCGAGGGCGCGCTGATCGCCGAGGTGGTGGGGCGCTCGCCGGCGGCCGACGCCGGGCTCAAGCCGGGGGACGTGGTGGTGTCGATCGACGGCAAGAAGATCGTGCGCGCCGACGACCTGACCTGGCAGTTGACGCTGCGGCCGCCGAGCTCGCGGGTCGCGCTGGCCGTGCTGCGCGACGGCAAACCGCTGCGCGTCGAGGTCACGCTCGAGGCCGCGCCCGACGAAGGGCCGCCGCCCACGCCACAGCCGCGCCCCGAGGGTCACCCGTCGGCGCTGGGCATGACGGTGTCGGAGTTCTCTCCCGGCCTGGCGCACGAGATGGGCAATCCCGGCTTGCGCGGCGTCGTGGTGATGGTCGTGGAGCCGGCCAGCCCAGCCGTCGAGGCGGGCATCGAGCGCGGGGATCTCGTGCTGCGCGTGGACAACGTCTACGTCCGCTCGCTCGACGACTACGCGCGCGGTGTTCGCGCGGTACCACATGGCCAGGTCATGAAGATCCTGTTGCGGCGCGACGACAAGAACTTCTGGGTCGCGTTCTCGAAGCGTTAGGGCCGCGCGCGACGCGCACGTGGCTCACGAGAAGGAATTCGCGAAAGCGCAGCGCTACGTCGGCCGGCGACACAGTCGGGCGGCCGAGCTCGGCATCGAGTGAGTCGACCCGGGTGGCACAGCGATAGCCGCACGTCGCGGCGAGCGCGGCAAAATCGGGGTGGGGTGCGGCGGTCTGCTGTCCGCCGGTCGATGCGTGGGCCCCGTTGTCGAGCACGATGTGGATCAACCGAGTCGGCGCCGCGCTGCCGATCGTGGCCAGGATTTCGAGGCGCATCAGCAGCGCGCCATCGCCGTCGATGACGATCACCGGAAGAGCGCTGTGGCGTGCGACCCCGAGCCCGACGGCAGCAGCCCAGCCCATGGCGCCGACCAGAGCGGCGAGAAAGCCGCCGAGCTCGGCAAGCGCATCGGCGCCGCTTCGAAGGCCTGGGGCGCGGCCGGGCTTTTCAAGCTCGACGCCGAGGCCGGCCGCAAGCTCGCGACGATCCCGGCCGACATGGTCGCCGATCGGCTAACACGGCTCGAATACGAAGTTGCGGTCACCCGCCTGTGTACGGCGCACGCCGTCTGGCCGGTCGACGTCGGCCATTGGCCTGGACCGAGATCGATGAACGCGCACAACCTGGCGCGCGCCAAAGAGTCAATCTGGCCACGAATTCAGGCGGCCTTTGCGCCGTCTCCGACGGCAGAAAAATAAACTCGGAGCTGCGGCGGCACAGTGCCATCGCAAACGATGACGCCGTCTCGCCGGCTCAAGCGCCGGATCCATTGTTGCGCCGCGCGATCGCAGAGTGCAGTGAGCAGCTACCGAAGAAACCCGCACACGCGCTCGCCGCGCGCCTGCGCTGCGACGGAGATGAGCCCGACGCCACGCTCGCCAAACGCCTGGGCATGACGCTCAACACGTTCTTGCAGAACTTCACGCGCGCGCGAAAGCTCCTCGGCGAATGTCTGGAAAAGCGCGGCGTGCTGCTCGGGGGCGCGCCATGAAGCCGTCTCGCCACGACGCGGATCTGCTCATCTCCGCCGCCACGTCGGCCTACCGCGCCCGCGATCGCGACGGGCATCTGCTCGCCGATCCGGCCTGGCTCGATCTTGATGCCGCCCGGCGCGCTACGGCACGCTTGCGCACCATCGAAGCCACGCTCGATCCGGGCGGCCTGTCGTCGATGGCCAAAGCGGTCCTGGCGCGCTTACGACGCTGACTCGCCGAGCGGCAGCATCGTCTGCTGCAGCTCGATCCGACTCTCGCCGGCCATCACGCGCTTGTACTCGGCGCGACTGACCGACACATATCGTTCGTTGCCGCCGATCTGCACCTGCGGTCCCTCATGTACGGCGCGACCACGATCGTCGACGCGCACGACCATCGTCGCTTTTCTGCCGGTATGACAGATGGTCTTGATCTCCTGCAGGTTGTCGGCCCAGGCCAAAAGATATTGGCTGCCCTCGAAGAGCTCGCCGCGAAAGTCGGTCCGCAATCCATACGCCAGCACCGGAACATCGAGCCGGTCGACCACGTCGCTCAGCTGCCACACCTGCGCCTTGGTCAAGAACTGCGCCTCATCGACGAGAACGCAGTCGAGCTTGCCGCTTTGCTGAAGGTCGCGCTCGACGACGGCGAATAGGTCCTCGTCGCGCTCGACGCGCTTGCCTTTGGCCGACAGCCCGATGCGCGAGGCCACCACACCGGCGCCGTGACGCGTGTCGATCGCGGGGGTCAGGATGAGCGTGCGCATCCCGCGCTCATGATAGTTGTACGCGCTCTGCAGAAGCGTGGTCGTCTTGCCGGCGTTCATCGCCGAGTAATAGAAGAAGAGCTTGGCCATGCGGACTCCTCAGCAAGACACATACAACATTGCGCTTCATCACCGCATCCTTTCGCCCGGCTCATCCGTTTTGTAGTCACGGAGCGTGAACTATGAATGCAGTGGTTGTCGGTGGCAGTCGCGGGCTGGGCCGAAGGAGCGGTGGCTGTGCTGGCCGCCGGCGGAGCCCGCGTGGTGGTAATCGGCCGCAATGGCGACGCGCTGTCGACCCTGGCTGCACAGATTCGCGGCGTGGTTCCTGTCGTGGGCGACGCTGGCGATGAGCCGCTCGCCGAAAAGACGCTGTGCGAAGAGACGCCCGAGCTGGTCGTGGTGTGCGCTGGCGCCAGGCCGGTGTTGCGGCCACTTCAGGACCTGAGCTGGGACGAATTTCAGGTCAACTGGCAGGCCGATACCAAGATCGCGTTTGTCTGGCTGCGCCAGGCGTTGCGGCTACCATGGCGCGCAATGCCCACATCATTGTCGTTTCCAGCGGAGCTACTGTGGCCGGCTCGCCGGTGAGCGGCGGCTATGCGTCGGCCAAGCGCGCGCAGTGGTTCATGGCCGAATATGCGGCCACCGAAATCGAACGGGCCGGGTTGGGCATTCGCGTGCACTGTGTTCTGCCGAGTCTCAACGGCAGCACCGCGCTCGGACGCGCCGGCATCGCGGCCTATGCCCAGCGAGCCGGCGTCAGCGAGGAGGATTTCGCGCGCCGCCTAGGCCCGCCGTTGACCGCCGAAATTTTTGGCACCGCAATCGCCGAGCTCCACAGCCAGCCCGAAAAATGGACGCAACGCGTCTATCGACTGACGGGCACCGGATTGGGTGCGTTGCCAGTTCGATAGCGCTGACTTTCCAGGCTCGATGAGAGCGAGGCCCTTGCACCCGCGCGCAACGATGATCAGCTTGGCGCCCATGCTCTCTCCGCGTTGGGCGCCGTTGCGCCATTGGTTGTTGCTGTTGGCCCTGTTCGCTGCCGGCGCACCGACGCTGGCGCGAGGGAGCTACGCGGAGCTGGCCCCGAGAGCGGCGGCGCAGTCACTCTCCGCCACCGAAGCAGCTCCGCAGCCACGACCAGCTGCGGACGCGCGTCGACCTGCGATTTCGCGGTCGTGCACTCGCGCGCTTCCGCCCACGCGT
>JBBQIO010000528.1:0-3638 GCA_038325015.1 Polyangia bacterium | reverse complement strand
CGGGACGGCTCACCGCCAGGTGGTCGCTCTGTTTGGTCACCCGGTCGGGGCGGCGCGGCAGCAGCGGATCGGTGGTCGGGTCGAGCGCGAGCACCGGGAGATTGGCGTAGGGGCCGAGCGAGGAGTGCAAAAAGATCGCGGCAGCCGCGGTCGCACCCGACGGATCGGCGCCGCCGGACAGGAGCACACTGCCATCCCCGAGCCGGCTGGCGCTGTTTCCCATGCGGGCCAGCGTCGAGGCCGAGACGACGGTCGCCGGCGTGTCGCCGAATGGGCTGACCACCAGCAGGCGACGGTCGAACTCGCCCGAGGACGAAGTACCGCCGGAAACCAGCAGCGCTCCATCTTCGAGCAGGGTCACATGGGCACCGCTCCGCGCGGGCACCGACGCCAGCGAGACCAGACCGGTGCCGTCGCCGAGCCACAGGCTCAACGGCGACGTGCTTGGGGT
The DNA here is from genome assembly GCA_038325015.1 of Polyangia bacterium. Lineage (GTDB taxonomy): Bacteria > Myxococcota_A > Polyangia > Palsa-1104 > Palsa-1104 > JBBQIO01. The sequence goes on along the minus strand of JBBQIO010000528.1, from coordinate 3,187 downwards.
CGGCGATGACACGACGAACCCCGCCCACTCATCCGCGGCCACGGCGGCGCCACCGGCAATGAACCGGGCGGCGCGATCGCTGCCGAGCGTGCCCCGCGACGCGTCCCAGATCTCGGCGGGAGCCGGTGCGCCCGAGTTGTCCCAGCCGCCGGTCACGAGCACCGTGCCGTCGGAGAGCACAGTCGCGTCATGCCCGTACCGAGGGCCGCCGAGCGCCGGGCCAGCGCCGGTCGGTTGCCCGTTGGCGTCGAGCAGCTCGGTCGACGCCAGCGCCTGGCCGGGCAGGCATGCGCCTCCGCCGACGCCCCACTCGGCGCACCCCCCGAGGAGCGCCACGCGACCATCGGCCAGGAGCACCGCGGCGTGAAACGAGCGCGGCCCGCCGGGGAGCACTTCGGCGGCGCCCTCGATCGCCCCATCCGCTCCATGGTGCGTCAGGCCGGCGTATGCAATGCCGCTCGGTCGACCGGCCTTGGCCTGGGCACCGCCGGTGATCACCACAGCGCCATCGCCGAGGACGGCGACGGCATGCCCCAATGTGGCCGCGGCGTCGAGCCGAGTGTGGCCGGTCGAGTCGATCAGCACAAAAGCGGCGCTGGCACTGCTCGGGTTGCCGTACGGAGCATAGAGCTCGAGCGGCGTCACGCCGAATCCATCCCGGTCCGAGCCGCCCGAGATCAGCACGTTTCCCGACGCCAAGAGGGTGGCGTGGTGGCCGGTCCTCGCATAATGCATGGCGCCCGTCGCGCACAGCGTGTCGCGCGGCCCGTAGGCCAAGGCCAGCTCGGGCAGCGGCCAATCTGCGGCGCGGAACGGCGGGCTGCGGCCGAACGCGGTCAGCCCAGCGGCGCCAAGCCCATCGACCTCGACCACGATTTTGGCGTCGGGCAGCGCAACCGTTCCGCTGCCGCTGGCTCGGATGGCGCTGACGTGCGCGCTCGATGGTGGATAGTCACCGAGCACCGAAACATTGAGCTCGGTGATCGGCCCCTGAGTTAGGCCGGCGCAGCTCGGCAGCGCCGCGGTGATGGCCAGCGTATGCGTCGTCTCCCGACAACCGGTCCCGGCCCAGAGCACAACCAGGAGCACGAACGCGCGTTGCACGGCGGCGATCGTATCATCAGAGGCAGAGGATCCGCGCGGGCGCGCCAGCAAAACTGCGTGATAACCTTAACCCGCGCCATGTCCCTGACCTTCGGCAAGTACCAGCTTTACGAGCGCGTCGGCGAGGGCGGCATGGCCATCGTGTGGCGCGCCAAGCTGCACGGGCCCAACGGCTTCGAAAAATCGCTGGTCGTCAAACAGATCCGGCCCGAGCTGGCGGCACGCCCCGAGTTCGTTGAGCTGTTCGTCGCCGAAGCCAAGCTGACCGTGTCGCTGAGCCACGCCAGCATCGCACAGGTGTTCGAGCTCGGCATGGTCGACGGGGTCTACTTCCTGGCCCTCGAGCTGGTCGACGGCCCGTCGCTGGCAAGCTTGACGCGCGCGGGCCCGGTGCAGCCGTTCGTCGCGGCGTACGTGGTCGAGCAGGTGCTGCGCGGGCTCGATTACGCGCATCGGCGCGGCGTCGTCCATCGCGATCTGTCGGCCGCCAACGTGCTGGTCTCGCGCGAGGGCGAGGTCAAGATCGTCGACTTCGGCATCGCCGCGGCGGTCGACGCGCGCGCAGTGCGCGGTGGGTCAGCAGGCTACATGGCGCCCGAGCAGGAGGCTGGCGGTCGCGCCGATGCGCGCTCGGATCTGTATGCCGTCGGCGTGCTCTTGTGGGAGCTCTTGGCCGGCAAGCGCTACGACGGCAGTGTACCCTTGGCTCCGCCGGCGCTGCAGAAGCTCCTCAAACAGGCGACCGCTGCCGACCCGGCGGATCGCTTCGCCGATGCCGCGGCAATGCTGGCCGCGCTCAGTCGCTTCTTGCGCGACGTCTCCTACACGCCCAATCCCGTCGAGCTTGCCGCGCTGATCCGCCGGCGCGGGCTGGCGCGGGCCACGCCCAAAGACGATGCCACCCAAGCAGACGACGAAAGCGAGGCGCAAGGGCCGCGCACGCGTCCGCTCCCGGGCCGCGAGAGCGACGCCGCTGACGGGTCGCAAGTCACGTTCGCCACGCGCGTCCCGGAGCTCGAAGCCGGCCCGACTCGAACGCCCGCCGCGGCTGCGTCGCCGCGCCGCAACGTCCTGGCCTGGGTCGCAACCGCGGCGGCGTTCATCGTGCTCGGCTACGCCGGGTGGCGCTGGAACCACGAGCGCCACGTCGTGATGCTCCCGCCCGACCGCGTCGTGCCGGCGCCGGATCCGCGCGCCATGCCGCGTCCTCCGACGACGGTTGCCATCGGCCCTTCACCCGCGGCCGCGGCGGTTCGTGCGCGCGGTCGGTTGGTCGTCAAGAGCGAGCCGGCCGGCGCCGATCTACTGCTCGGCACGCGCGTCATTGGGCAGACGCCGTTCGACGGCGAGGTCCCGTTCGATCGACCGTTGACGGTGCATCTCCGCAGTCCCGGTTTCGTGCCGGTCGAGCGCGTGATCACGCGGCGCGATTTCGTCGGCGCCGAGCCGACGGCAACGCTGCACGAAACGTTGACCGCCCTTTTGCCTGGTTTCTTGACGCTCAACGCGCTGCCCTGGGCCCATGTCTTCGTCGACGGCGAGCCGTTCGGGGACACGCCGATCGCGCGGCGGGCCGTACCCCCCGGCGCGCATAGCGTGCGCTTCAGCGCCCCCGCCACCGGCCACGATTTGACCCTCTCGGTGACTGTCGCCGCCGACGGCGAGCAGCGTCGACTGGTCGATCTACGTGGCGAGCCTCGCCTGGTCCCTAATGACTAAATGAGCTGCCGTTGACCGACGCGCGGTAGCTGGTGTCGGTCGGCGCCAGGGTGGCACCGAGTACCACTGCGGTCTCTGCCGCCGCGGCCAAGCCGGCCCAAAACCACGGCTGTCGCCACGTCTGTCGCGGACGCCGACTCGACGATAACGCCGGGGTGGGCCGGGGATGCACAATCGGCCCGGCGTCGAGCAGCGCCACTGTGGCTCCACACAGCGGTGGCTCGACGGCCAGTCGCTCCACCAGCTCGCGCGCGACACGGCCGAGCGCCTCGGGCGAGATCGCCTGCGCGTCCCCGGCGGTGACCGTGACCGGCAGCGTCGAGCAGCCGTGCGCGTCGACCCGCGTCGCCACCAGGGTCAACCG
>JBBQIO010000527.1:0-3638 GCA_038325015.1 Polyangia bacterium | reverse complement strand
TATGGTGGATTTGCCGGCGACCTTATCTATTACCGACTCTCTGATCTATCGCGGTGGCCTCTTTTTTCAAATAATGATTTCAATGAATTTTACGGGGTATTTTCTCCAAAAACAGAGCAACTCTACCTAATGGTCGGCTCGTCTCCCCCACCTGAGATGGCACTGGTGCGAGTGCAAAAAGGCGACCAACAACTAACGCCGGTCACTGTCGTAAATGACGCCGGAGAATTCGTTTTCAGTAGCGACGGCGCCGAGATTGCGGTGGTCGCATTTACCGATGGAGGGCAGGACGGTTTCGCTATCGGCCCAACAAATACATCAACCATGCTTCCCTTAGTGACGCCGCCCCCGCTTTTTTCCGCAAGTCTCCCGAGGTTTGTCGTCGGTTCTCACGATTTTGTCTATGCTGGGCCTAGAGCGGGTTTAGATATGGGCGGAGGAATGCAACCGGTGGTGCGCTATACAAGTGCCGACGGCACGTTCAGTCAGATCGCGGCCGTTACAGGGAATGACTACTATTACGTCGCATTTTCCGAGCCTAACGTTACTCTTTTAATACGAGAGCACTCTACCGATTCCACCCAAGACCTATTCACACTCTTGCCCAATGCCACCACGCCGGTGCTATTTGACACGAACGGGCGCGAATTTCCGGTTCATCCGAGCGGGCGCTTCATTTTCACCAAAACACCGACCGCAGTTTCGTCATCCTTTTACCTGGAAGTCGGCGATCCAGACGGTACCAAGCTGGCGACATTGCCGGCTGGCGGCGTGCAGTATGGCTTCGCCTTTGTCGACGACAATCACGTGTTGTACGTCGATGGCAATCACACGCTGAGTGAGCTCGATGTCCCCTCGCAGCAGTCGACGCCACTCGAGTCGAACGTCTATGGAATAGATTTCAAGTCGACCACGCGCAAGCTGACGACCATCGTGCGCGGCACGGCTGCCGACGGCATTTACGTAGGGACCTTGCCGTAATCGGCGCGCCGCCTATTTGAAGCGGGACCGGCGGGCTGGGATGGCGCGCATCCAGTCGTCGGCAATCGCCTCGCAGGCGTGCAGCATTGCCGAGACCACCCGGGACGGGACCTTTCGGCTCAGCTCGATCAAGTCGTGCCGGTCGTTGGTTCCCGGTATGGTCAGCAAATCGAGCGGGGCGACTCCGAAAATCGCCGCGAGCGCAGTCATCGTCACAAAGGACGGGGCGTTGGTCCCGCGCTCGATTTTGTAGACGGTGTCTCTGACGCTTTCGATGGCAAGGGCCAGCACTTCGACCGAAATCTCACGCTCTAGGCGCAGCGCTTGAATCCGTTCGCCGACACGTCGTTGGAAGCTCTTGGCCATATCGCTGCGCACGCTACTACGAGCGCGGGCGGAAGCTCCAGTTAAATGCGGCGCGTCCGCGATCAATGCGCGAAAAAAGTAGATGTAAAATCTACTGACTACCGACTATCGACAGACCGAAGATCCGCCAGTCGGCGTCAAGCTAACGCCGAAATTGCGTTAGAGCCAACGCGCTTGTACGCTCGGCCATGCCCAAGATTCGATCGATGATTGTGGCCGCCGCGCTCCTTACGGCTGCGGCGCCGGCCTTTGCGGACGATTGCCAAATTCCCGGAACGTGCCAGATCGGCGTCCTCGTCAAAGGAGTGTGCCAGCCGCTGCAAAATCCCAAGATTCTGGCGCACGGGCTCGACTGCGAATCCCCATTCAAAGAGTACGACGGCAAGACCAACGTTCCGGGAAAGTGTACAAACACCGGCGAGTGCAGCCCGTCGGGTCTCAAATGCACGATTATGGATCCGAAGGAGATCCCCGAAGGTCCCTGCACCTCCGGGTCGACCTACGACAGCAATGGCCGCTGCGCAGTCGTGCAGGATGCGGACGGTACCCCCTGCAAGGAGACCGGCAGCACCGAAACCGGGTTTTGCGAAAACCACAAATGCATCACGCGCATCGTGAGACCGCCACCCAAGCGCTGTAAGCGCACACTCAATCTCTGCCGCCTGGGAGGTTACGACGTGGACCGCAATTGCAAGCCGGCGCCGTACGCTCTCGAAGACACCACCTGCATTTGTCCGGTCAACCACAAGTACAGCACCTGCTCCAAGGGAGCCTGCCAGTGCACGTTTCCGCCGGATAAGAAGAACCCGCTGTTGGAGTGCAGGTGCGGAGGCGTCTTCCCCGCCCATTGCAAGCCCTGTCCGAATTAATTGACGTTCACAGGGGCGGCAGGGCGGCGTAGTTGGTGATCACCGAGCGGTGGGTCTGCAGGTAACCCTCGAGGGTGTACACCGTCTTTCCATCGACGGAGAGCATGGCGCTTTGCACCCGCGGGACGTGAAACAGCTTCTTCTCCTTGGCGCCGGCAAAATTCACCTGCCACACGAAATAGTCTTCGTCGATGGCCACGAACGAGCGGCGATTGAGCGTCAGCGAGGGACTGTAAAAGCGCGTCGCTTCTGGCGCCGACGTCGGCATCGGTCCGGGCGGCCAGTACATCGCCCTATCGTCCGGGCCTGTGGCCAGCGTCCAGCCGTCCGCCGCCGGCACAAGAAGGCTGATTCCCGGAGGACCTTCCGGTCCGCCGGGAGTGCCGTCATAAGGTAGACGCCACGGCTTGGCACTGGCCAAGCGCAGATGCAGGGCGTCGGCGCCTGCGGACACGTCGCCAATTTCTGACGGGGCGCTCCCCACCCGACGCGGCGGTCCGCCGGCCAACGGCATGCTCCATACACCGCGATTGTCGTCCGCGAAATAGAGCGTCTGCCCGTCGAGCGACAGCGCCGGATCCGTTCCCTCCACGACCACGCGCTCGGTATCGTCGGCGATGCTGATGAGCACGATCTCGTAGCCGTGCGCGTTGGGTCGCTCGGCCAAGATGCTGTGGCCATCGGGCGTTTGCTGCATGGATCTCCACATCCGCGCTGAGCCGACTCGATGCGCCGGGGAGCCGTCGAGCGGATGGGCGGAAAACGCACGGGCGACCTCGCCGACATTGAAAAACAGCCGCCCATCGCGCGCGACCTGGGGGCTCCACTCCTTGCCCTCGGTCGTGATCTGGCGGGCGGCTTTGCCGTCGAGCCGCTGCTCCCACAGGGTGGCGCCGCCGTCTTTGTTGGTGACCGTGACGAACACCGTTTCTGCGGTTGGGTTAAACGTCGGGTTGAGGTTGCCCTGGCCGAGCGAGGGCAGAATGTGCTCCTTGCCCTCTTGGACGTCGAACCAGGCTGCTTTCTCGGCCGGAGATTCGACCTGGTACGCCACGCGTTTACCGTCGGTGGAGCAAGATAGATCACGCAGCTCCGTATCCGAGTGGGCGAGCTCGCGCTCCACCCCGTTGTCGACGGTGAAGAGTCGATCGGCGTGGTTGAGCTTGCGGCGCGCGAAGAACTGTCGGCCGGCACACTCGACCAGCTCGTTGGCATCGCGCACGCTCACCGGAGCGCCGAACGGCTGCAGCGTCATGCTTTTTGCGTGCGCGCCGGCCGCGTCTTTGAGCACGAAATAGATCGCATCGCCCGACGAGCTCCACGACTCGTAGGCTGCCTTGCCAGTCCCTGGCAGCAACCGAGTGGAGCCGCCCGCGGAGGACTGCAGATAGAGCTGTCGCTCGTCACCGCGAAAGCTGGAGA
>JBBQIO010000526.1:0-3665 GCA_038325015.1 Polyangia bacterium | reverse complement strand
AGCTCAAGCCCGGGGGACGGATCCGGCGATCTGGCTTCGTCACGTTCTGCCTAGACCGCGATACCAAGCCGCTTCGATCTGCCGGACCCGTTCCTCTGGCCCTTTCAGATCTGCCACAAGTCGGAGATACAAAGCCGCGCTGAACGCGCCTGGCGCGCGCGTTACCGAGACCAGCGGCCTTGGGCGTAGTGCCAGCGTCCATCCGGCCCCCGCTCCCAGCGGTGATCCACCCAGCGGTAACCGGCGCGCGGTCCCGACCAATGGCCGCCCACCCAGTGATAACGCCCGCCGAACCAACGCCAGTATCCGCCGACCCACACCGCCCCGCCGAATGGCACGGCCGGGCGCACTTCGACGATCGGCTGCGGCGGCGCTTCTTGGGTGTAAACCTCCTCGGTCACAGGCGCGGGCTCATACACGACGGTCGGTGCAGGCGGCGTGGAATAGCGCCAGTGACCTTCATAAAAGCGATAGCCACCGCGCTCGTTCGGCGCCCAGCGAGCGGGCTGCCAAACGTATCCCGCGCCGGGCGGAACTGCCCAGTGCCCGCCCATCCACACGTGCTGATTGCCACGCCACGCCCAATGGCCGGCGATCCACAGATGGCCGGGCGACGGACGCGCTGGCTGCACTTCGACGCGCATTGGTGGTGGTGCGCTGCGCACCTCGATACCGGGGACGTTGACGTAGACGCCAACCTGCGCAGCGGCAATGCGCGGCAGCAGGGCGAGACTCAAGATCAACAACAGTCTGGTGCGCATGCTCTCTCCTCGGTCTTGGGTGCTTCGGTTGAAGTTGGCGGCGCCGCACTATACCAGTCCCCATGTTGGACGGGCGTGTGGGGTTGCTCATTCAAGGCCGACCGACTATCACCACTACTGAACATCGCTATCCAACATCACCGGGGGAGCCGCGAGGCTGAGAGGTGGGCGCCGCGTCCACGACCCCTTGAACCTGACCCGGGTCATGCCGGCGTAGGGAGGATCCCATGAGCCTGAAGCTGCCTATCGCAGACGCCGCCCTCGACATCGAGGCGCGTCCATTGCCGCCCATCGACGAGGATTTGCCGTCATCGCAAAAGATTCACCGGACGCTGCGCATGGAGCATGCCGAGGGCGGGGCGACCGAGCTGCGCGTGCCGGAGCGCGAGATTTCGCTCGGCGGCGGCGAGCCGCCCCTGCGCGTCTACGACACTTCGGGTCCGGCCGGTCATGATGTGCGCCATGGGCTGCCCAAGTTGCGGCAGCCGTGGATCGCGCGGCGCGAAGCCAACAGCGACGGTAATTTTTCGCAGATGCACTACGCGCGCAAGGGCGTCATCACCGAAGAGATGCATTTTGTGGCACTGCGAGAAAATGTTGCGCCCGAATTCGTCCGCGACGAGATCGCGCGCGGCCGCGCCATCATTCCGGCCAACATCCGCCACCTGGAGCTCGAGCCGATGATCATCGGCCGCAACTTTCTGGTGAAGATCAACGCCAACATCGGCAACTCCGCGGTCTCGTCCTCCGTCGAAGAGGAGGTCGAAAAGCTGCAGTGGGCCACGCGCTGGGGCGCCGATACGGTGATGGATCTGTCGACCGGCAAACGCATCCACGAGACCCGCGAATGGATCGTACGCAACGCGGCGGTGCCGATCGGCACGGTGCCGATCTACCAGTGCCTCGAGAAGGTCAAGGGCAAGGCCGAAGAGCTGACGATCGAGCTGTTTTTGGAGACGCTCGTCGAGCAGGCGGAGCAGGGCGTCGACTACTTCACCATCCACGCCGGCGTGCGCCTGCCCTACATCCCTCTGACCGCCAAGCGCACGACGGGCATCGTCTCGCGCGGCGGGTCGATCATGGCCAAGTGGTGCCTGGCACATCACAAAGAGAACTTTCTCTACACCGAGTTCGAGCGCATCTGCGAGCTGATGAAAAAGTACGACGTCAGCTTCTCGCTCGGTGATGGGCTGCGCCCGGGCTCGATCGCCGATGCCAACGACGCGGCGCAGTTTGCCGAGTTGGAGACGCTCGGCGAGCTCACCAAAGTGGCCTGGAAGCACGACGTGCAGGTCATGATCGAAGGGCCTGGCCATGTTCCGATGCACAAGATCAAAGAGAACATGGACAAGCAGCTCGAGATTTGTCACGAGGCGCCGTTCTACACGCTCGGGCCTTTGGTCACCGATATCGCGCCCGGCTACGACCACATCACGTCGGGCATCGGGGCGGCGATGATCGGCTGGTTCGGCACCGCGATGCTCTGCTACGTGACGCCCAAGGAGCATCTCGGCCTGCCCAACCGCGACGACGTCAAGACCGGGGTCATCACCTACAAGATCGCGGCGCACGCCGCCGACCTGGCCAAGGGGCATCCCGGCGCGATCGAGCGTGACAACGCGCTGTCCAAGGCGCGCTTTTCGTTCCGTTGGCAGGATCAGTTCAACCTGTCGCTCGACCCGACGACGGCCAAAGATTTTCACGACGAGACCCTGCCCGCCGACGCGGCCAAGAACGCCCATTTTTGCTCGATGTGCGGGCCGAATTTTTGCTCCATGAAGATCACCGAAGAGGTGCGTCAGGTCGCGGCGAGTCAGGGAATCGCCGATGAAGCGGCGGTCGCGGCGGGCCTCGAACAAAAGGCGCGCGAGTTCCGCGATCAGGGGGGCGAGATCTACGTGCCGGAGCACGCGTGACCCAGCGCGCCGCGCTCCTCGTGGCCTGCGGATGGTTGCTGAGCGCAACGGCGCTGGCCGCGGCGGCACCGAGCGCGTCCCTGCTGTTCGCGGCGCATTTGACCGATTTGCAAGGCAAGCCCACCACGCTGGCCAAGTTTCGCGCGAAGCGTACGGTTGTCGATGTGTGGCTCACGGGCTGCGCGCCCTGTGTCGCCGAGCTGCCCTACTTCGAGACGCTGCGCAAACAGCACGCGGGCGACGCGTCGCTGTCATTCGTCTCGGTCACGATCGACGACGCCGACTCCATGGCCGCCGTCCATCAGCTGGTCGCCAAGTGGCAGGTGAAAAATCCCGTACTGCTCGACGACAAGGGCGAGCTCTTCACTCTCTTGTCGCAGTCCATGGCCAACGAGCAGCCCGATGCCGAGGGGCACATCACCGGCGGCAGCGCTGGCGTTCCGCAGCTCTTGGTCATCGACGATCAGCAACGAATCTGGCGGCACCTGGGCGGCAGGATCCACGGAACCGAGAGCGACTATCTTGCCGAGAAGCGCGCTTTTATCGACCACGCCGTCGGGGTCAAGGCACGCTGAGCGCCAGCGCGATCTCGGCGCGGACCGTCTCGTCGCTCTCTTTGGCGAGCTGATCGGTCAAAAGACTGATCGCTTGAACGCCGCCAATTCTTCCCACCGCCCAAGCGACATGCTCGCGCACCAGGGCGTGCGGCGATTCGAAGGCGCGCGCCAGGTAGGGCAGATCCTCGACGCCGCCGACGTTGCCAAGCGCAACCGCAACGTTGCGCAATAGCTGCGGTCGATGGATCCGACGGAGCGCACTTTGCCGCTGCCACTTGCGAAACTGCGCGGCGCCCAGGCCCAAAAGCCGGCGCAAGGACGGACGGTCGTAGCCGACCCGCGGCGCCAGCTCGGGCGCGCCGTTGGCGTGCTCGGCGGCGTTGAACGGGCACACGTCCTGGCATACATCGCAACCGAACACGCGATCGCCG
>JBBQIO010000525.1:0-3679 GCA_038325015.1 Polyangia bacterium | reverse complement strand
CAATGACCTGATCCATCTTGAGCATCCCTCCCAGTTGAGCCGTTTTGGCCCCGGGAGGTGGATCAGTTTCGGAGCGGCAGGTGGATCACTTTCAGAGCGGTGCCATCAGCGATGAAGTGGAGCGAGCTCATCGCCGAGCGGACGATTTTCCTGGGTGGCGCTGCGCAGGGCACCGCGCGCTCGGCCGCGGTGCGCTCGACGCTCGTCGAGTGTGCGTCGATTCCGAGGAGCGCTCCGGAGCACGTACTGGCGATCGCGACCGCCCTGACCACACTGGGCAAACAGCTGCGCCAAAGCGCGCCCCAGGCGAACCAGCTGGGTGACCCGGGGACTGCGGGCCTGTTCCTGGAGATCTCCGGCGATCTGGATAAATGGATTGGACTCCTCAAGGGCCAGTCGCCCGACCGGCACCAGTCCGTGATTACAATCTCGGGCCACTCATCGGCTCCGCAAAGTTTGCCGCTTCAAGCGCAGGTTTTTTGTCAAGACAGCTTCGCGCGCGCCGCGGACAGCGGAAGCAGCATCGACCTCGCGGAGGACTCTACAGGGTCGGCGGTCAAGCGAGTTTACGAGGAGCAAACAGGCGCGTGGGTTGTCCGCGACAGCGAGCCATGGTGGCACAAACCCTCTTGCCTGGAGACCGACATGAATGCACGACACTTCGCCGTCTGGATCGGACACAACGACGCCACGATTTTTCAGATTCGCCCGCAGGGTTTCGGCAAAAGCACGGTGAAGGCGTTGCATCACGAGCTGACCCGCAAAGCCCAAGAGCAGAACCGACATGCTGGCAGCGATCTCTTCTTTCATGGCGTCGCACAGGCCATCAAGGGCGCTGCGGAAATCTTGATTCTGGGCACGCATTCGGCGAAGCGCGCGTTCATGCGACACGTGCACAAGCGCGATCATCAGCTGGAGCCGATGATCTTGGGTCTCCGCACGATGAACCATCCGACGGACAGTCAACTCGCGGCGTTCGTGCGGGCGTTCTTTCTTTACCAGGACCGCCGGCGCCTCCTCGGCGATTGAAAGCCACGCCTGAATAGTCCGTTGACGGCGGGTCAGGCGTTAGGCCCCCGCGCGCCCGGACTGTGCTTGAGCTTGTACTGCGTGAGCGCCAGGTGGAACGCGTCGCCCCACCGGCCCACGTCACGGAACGCGATCGGCGAGACCAGAACGCGGTGCAACGGCTGCCAGACGCCGCTGGTATCGCGACGAGATAGCGACCGCCCAACGCTGATCGTCGAAGTAGAAGTCGCGTACCTTGTCGATGTCTCCGTCCGCCGCTCCAACTTTATAACGCTCGAGTGCTTCAGACTGCGCAACATGGATCACCTAGGGTCGAGCGCAGCTTCAAGGAGCGTACGCGTTGCGATTTGGGTGGCGTCTGGAGCTGGGACCGCTATATGCAACAGCGTTCGCGTCATCCGCAGGGAGGCTCCATGACCAAGAAACCACACGCGCTCGACGACACCACGCTTGCCGCGTTGCGCGAGCAATTGAACCAGGAGCACGGTCGAGTGTCCGAAATCATACGGACCATCGGTCGAGATCGCAGCAGCAGCAGCGCGAATCGTGGCCCCGGCAATGCCGTCGACGAAGCCACCCCCAAAGAGCTCGACGACGTCAACGACCAGCTGCTCGCTCGCTCGCGGCAAGAGCTCGTCGCCATCGAACAGGCGATCACTCGCATGGACGATGGAACCTACGGAGTTAGCCTGCGCACCGGAGAGGCGATTCCGCTGGCGCGACTCAAAGCGCTGCCGTGGGCCACCGACACCGTGGCTGCCGCCGACGATGCCATCCGGCAATGACCCCTCGAACCGCATCTCGCCAGCACATCCCGTCACTGCCCGGTGCTTCGTTGCCAACAACTTAGATCGGGCACATCATCCTCGGGCGGCGACAGTCTTGGCCGCAGGAGCTAGGCTTCGCGGTCGGCGAACTTCTCCCTCTCAAACGCACCGATGAGAGGTCGAGATGCCAGACGTGAATGGGCTGCCGGTGGAGGCAGGTGATGAGAACCCTCGGAGAGGTGGACCCTATCGTCTGGACCACGGAATGGGGTTCGTAAGTGAGGCTTCTGCTCTGGTTCTGGAGTCTTCCGTATCTGATTCTGTGGACGCAGTCCATTCCTCGTGGCCGTCTTCTTCCGGCGCGGGGTCTGGGGAGACCGACAAACTGTGAATCGCGGTGAGTGACGGTATTCATCAAGCAGCCTTTCGGTGCATGGCTGCCAGCGACTCGAAATAGACGGCTGACTGCGCGCAGTAGCCAAGCGCCCGGTGCGGGCGCTCGTCGTTGAAGAAGGCGAAGTAGTCGCCGATGCCCCGACGCGCTTGGAGCACGTCATCGTAAGCGTGCAGGTGAGCTCTGGGATTAGTCTTCGGGCGTCGGCGTCGGCGTCGGTGGGACAGGGGCCGGCGCAGGCGTGGCCTCCGCTCTGACCGTGGTCAGCGTGACGCGATTTCGGCCGTTGCGCTTGGCTTGATAGAGCGCATCGTCGGCGCGCTTGAACAGCCCATCTCCGTCGATCGGCGCCACGCCGTCCCAGGCCACCGCCCCCACCGAGACCGTCACCCGCAGCACCGTGCCGTCGACCGGAATCTCCAGCTGCTCGACACGCCGTCGCAGTCGCTCGCCCAGCACTAGCGCTCCGGAGGCTGCAACTTCAGGTGCGATGACGGCAAACTCCTCGCCCCCGACACGGCCCAGCTGATCGGTCTGGCGCAGTGTTTCGAGCAGCCCATCGGCGACCGCGCGCAGCACGCGATCTCCGACGGTATGGCCGTGCGTGTCGTTGACGCTCTTGAAGTGGTCGACGTCCACCATGAGCGCCGAGATCGGTCGCCGGTAGCGCCCGGCGCGGGCATATTCGTGGGCCCACACAGCGTCGAAACGCCGGCGGTTGGCGATGCCGGTCAGCGCGTCGGTGTCGGCCAGCTCGGCCAGGCGGCGGTTGGCGTCGTCGAGGGCGTCGGTCAGCGTCTTGATGCGCAGCATGGCGGCGATGCGGATCTGCAGCTCGATCGGATGCAGCGGCTTGGTCAAGAAGTCGTCGGCGCCGGCAAGCTGGCCGCGACGCTTCGATTCGAGATCGTCCAGTCCGGTCAACAGCATGACCGGTACGAAACGCGGGGACGCCTTGATCGCAGCCGCGATCTTGAATCCGTCGAACTCCGGCATGATCAGGTCGAGCAGCACCAACGACGGATTTTCGCGCTGGACCAGACGCAGCCCTTCGAGTGGGCTCGACGTCGAGATGGTGCTGTGCCCGAGTGATTCGACTAGGCGTACGAGCTCGGCGCGGCTCGCGTCGACGTCGTCGATGATCAAGATCGGGCTCGGCGCACCACGCTCGGTGCTCATTGGATCGCCGCTTCGGCGCAGACGATCTCCTGCTCGATCAGCTCGGCGAGCTGGAGCCGCGCTTCGGTCCGCGCCCAGCCCCGCGCGGCGGCATCGTCGATCACGCGGCTGAGCGGACGGCGCTCGGGACCTACCGCGACCAGCAGCTGGCGCAGCGGCTCGTCGATCTCGACCAGCGATGGGGACTCCGGCATGGGCACGACTGCGAGCGGGCGTGCGCGTCCGGATCGCGGCAAGATGCGCGGGGCCGGCAGATCTCGCGCCAATCCCGCTTGGGGAATTTGCGCCCGATCGAAGAGCCAGCGATCGA
>JBBQIO010000524.1:0-3692 GCA_038325015.1 Polyangia bacterium | reverse complement strand
GCGGGCATCCTGCGATGCGTCGAGTCGATCGGCTCGCCCTTGCTGGATCCCGTGCGCTACGCGTACGTCTCGTCGGTGTACGTGCGTCCGGCGCTACGTCGCCGCGGCGTGCTCCGTGCGCTGGTGCAACATGCCGAGCGGTGGGCGCGGGCGCGCAAGCTGGATCAGATGCGACTGCACAACGTGGACGGCAGCGAGCTTGCCGAGCGCGCCTGGTCCGCCCTGGGCTTTGCGGTCGTGGAGCAGGTCCGGTTGCGAGCGCTATAGCGGCCGCTGTGGCACTTCTTCACAGCGCTTCGGCGGACCGTACGGATGTCGCGCTTGAGTCGCGCGATGGTCTCGTCGATCGATGGCGGCAGGAACATCTCATCGGCGGTTGCGGCGATTTCCTCGGCGTCGCGCCAGGCGGAGGCGAGCAGATGCAGCTCGCCCTCGGCGGCGGGCACGTCCAGCGACCAGCGGCGGTCGGAGGGCCGCCAGCGAAGCTTCGCGCTGTCGAGCTGGTCGCGCTGCACCACGGCGACGTCGGCCCAGCTAATCGGGATGCGCGCGGCCACCGTGCGGCTTCGGTAAATCAAGCGTCCGACATTGTAGAAGTTGGAGATCCCGGTGCCTCCCCGCCCCGACGGTCGTCACCACCCCCAGTACCGGACCCGCAATCGCGTCGCCGGCCGCGGCGATCGCGATTCCGCCGCCAATGAGCACCGCTCGCTTTCGTCGACGCCCGAACTGGCCGCCGTAGCGCCAGGCGGCCATCTCGGGCCGCTGCGGTGCACCGATGCGCACCAGCTCGAGCCCTTCGCGCAGCCGTGCCCCATCCCGATCTCCACGGTCGACACACGAAGCCGCGTATCGCGGAGGGCGCGCTCGCATTCCTCGATCGCCTCCCATCGCTCCTCGAGCGGCGTCAGGTTCCAGCGCTCGCAGTGTGGGCAGACCACCCAGAGGCGCCCCTTCGAGGCATCGTACGCCAAGCGTCGCCCAACGGGAAAATGCTCGATCGAATCGTTCGAGCCGAGCGCACCGTTGCAGAACAGGCAGGTGGAGCACATCGGCGACTACAGGCTGCGCAGCTCCTGCCGGACGAAGAAGCTCCACACTCCGTAGGCGAGCATGAGCGCCGCGGAGATGCCGATGGCCGGTGCGACACCGAAGGCGTCGGCGGTCACGCCGGCGAGAAATGCGCCGACGCACTGCGCGAGACCGACGACGACCAATCCGTACGCGGCCATCAGCCGGCCGCGCAGCTCGTCGGGCACCATCGTCTGCAGCAGGCCGTTCGAGATCGCGCCGTTGAGGATCATCGTGGCGCCGATGAACAGCAGCAGCAGGTAGCCCAGCCAGATCACGCGACAGAAGGAGAAGGCGATGAGCAGCATCGGCCACGTCATCGACGCCACGAGCAGGAGCTTGGATCGCGAGACGCGCTTCCCGACTGACGCGAGGCCCAACGCGCCGATCAGCCCGCCGGCGCCGAGGAAGGAAAGGAGCAATCCATAGCCGGCCGCGTCGAGCCCGAACATCCGCCGTGCGACGACCGGCATCAGCGCGAGCACCGGAACGCCGAGGATCGAGAAGACCGTGATCATCAGCATCAGCGCGCGGATCTTGGGCGTCTCACGCATGTAGCGCAGCGCCTGCAGCACCCCGACCCACGGTCGCGCGCGGCCGGGCCGCGGGGTCCACGCGGGCAGCCGCACCATGAACAGGCCGCCGAGCACGGCCAGGAAGCTGGTCGCGTTGAGGAAGAAGCACCATGCAATACCGAGGCGGGCGATGACGACGGCCGACACAGCGGGCCCGATGATGCGCGCGAGGTTGAAGCCGCTCGAATTGAGGGCGATCGCGTCGGGCAGGTCGTCGCGTCCCACCAGGTCGATGAACATCGCCTGGCGCGCCGGAATCTCGAGCGAGGCTATCAGGCCGCTCACGAAGGCGAGCCCCAGCAGCGACCCGATGGTGATGCGATGCGTGACCGTCATGGCCCAGAGCATCGTCGCCTCGACGAGAAAGCAGACCTGGGCGATGCGGACGAGGCGCAGCTTGTCCGACCGGTCGACCAGCGCGCCGGCGGGCATGGTGAAGAGGACGATGGGGATCGACGAGGCGGTCGCGACGAGCCCCACCAGGAAGGCGCTGTTGGTGAGCTCGAGCGCGAGCCATCCCTGCGCCATCATCTGCATCCACGTCCCGATCAGCGACAGAGTCTGGCCGATGAGGAAGATGCGAAAATTCCGGTGGCGTTGCAGCACCCGGAACGGGTTGAGCGACGCGGGCGCAACGGCGGCGGAATCGAGTGGGGTGGCGTAGGGCACAGCTCCGAATATAGGCGGACGGGTTTCGGCGTGGCACATTCCCGATTCCCGAGGTATTAGTACGACAGGAGAGGTCAATCATGCGCTTTCATACGTACAGCAAATTCTCGCCGGAGATGGCCGACGCGGTCGATCTCCAGTCGCTGCTCGACAAGCTCGCCGACTTCCTGCTCCAGTCCGGTTTCGCCGGCGGCGAGGGAAATTCGTACTACGGCGGTGGCTTCGACGAGCCGGGCGACCGGTCGCTCGAGGCGCTGCGCCAGGCGATCCTCGAGGCGCTCATGGAGAGCGGGCAGTTCACGCCAGAGATGCTGGAGGCGCTGCGCGGCGACGGAGACGAAGACGCACAGGCCCGGCTCGCCAAGCTCCTCGACGACCTCGTGCAGCGGCTGATCAACGAGGGGTATCTCAACCTCGACACGCCACCACAGATGCCCGCGGGGCATCAGCCGATGGAGGGTAAGGGGTCACTCGCGCAGGCCGCGGCGCGCGACGTCAACTTCAATCTCACCGAGAAGGGCATCGACTTCCTCGGCTACAAGACGCTGCGCGGCCTCATCGGCTCGCTTGGCAAGTCCAGCTTCGGCAGCCACGACACGCCGTATCTGGCCACCGGCATCGAATCGGACGGCTGGAGCAAGGCGTACGAGTTCGGCGACGTCCTCAACATCGACGTCAATGAAACCCTCAAGGCGTCGATGATTCGCACCGGTGAGATCGGGGTGCCACTCGACCTCGAATACTCGGACCTCATGGTCCGGCAGGCCGAATACCGCTCAAGCTGCGCGACGGTGCTGATGCTCGACTGCTCGCACTCGATGATCCTGTACGGGGAAGATCGCTTCACGCCGGCCAAGAAGGTTGCGCTCGCGCTCACGCACCTCATCCGCACGCAGTTTCCTGGCGACACGATCAAGGTGGTCCTGTTTCACGACAGCGCCGAGGAAATCCCGCTCGCCACCCTCGCGAGCGCGCAGGTCGGCCCGTATCACACCAACACGGCCGAGGGGCTCAAGCTCGCGCGCCGGCTGCTGATGGCGCAGAAGAAGGATATGCGCCAGATCATCATGATCACCGACGGCAAGCCGAGCGCGCTCACGATGCCCGACGGCCAGATCTACAAGAACTCGTTCGGGCTCGACGCCACCGTCATCACGCAGACCATCAAGGAAGTGGCAAGCTGCCGCCGGTCGGGCATCATGATCAACACCTTCATGCTCGCCCGCGACCGCGCGCTTGTCGAGTTCGTGAAGCGCATGAGCGAGATCAGCCGCGGCAAGGCGTACTTCACCACCACGATGACGCTCGGCCAGTTCATCCTGATGGACTTCCTGAAGCGAAAGACACGCACGGTAAGCTGAGCGCGCTACAGCTCGT
>JBBQIO010000523.1:0-3697 GCA_038325015.1 Polyangia bacterium | reverse complement strand
GACGGCACGACGTTCGGCGTCACCTGCAGCATTGGAGTGGCGGAGATCACCCAGGACTTGGGCGACGTCGATGCGTTGATTGCCGCGGCGGACGAGGCGCTCTATCGCGGCAAGAACGCGCAGCGGCTCCCCGACGTCACGCGTCCTAGCGCGCCGCCGGTGCGGTCCCGGAGCACGGCACCTTCTCGGCGCGTCGGTTGAACCGAGCGTTTGCCCTCGGTTTGGGCAATCGCAGCGCCGCCCTATACCGCAGCGAAGACGACGATCGTGTTGAGGACGGTCACGATGGCGTCCCCGATTGCGATGTCGCGCAGGAATGGTGATTTGGTGTAGCCCGCGCGGTGCACAACGACATCGATGATGAATTGCGACAGGTTGGCCATGCCAGCGCGGCGATCTCAGAGACGGGACGCACGGCGGTGTAACGGGCCAGCGTGCGCGCTGGAAAAAACAGGAAGTGGTACGAGTCCGTGCCCCACGAGATGGATCGCCATCACGGCAATCGGGAGCGACTTTACCCGTTGGTGATAAACACAGCGACGGCCAAAGTATAGACGGGCCGGATCGACTCTGAGCGACAGAGCCCTGGGATTACGTGCAGCCTGGGACGGCCTTGATCGAGCAGGCGATGCATTCGTAGCCGTTGGGGCAATCGTCCTGAAAAAACACGTGTGGAGCTGTAGTGCACAGGCTGACGCAGCCGCCTTTGCCGATGGTCGTCGTGCACGTGATGGGCGCGGCGCCCGGCAGGTCGTCGTTCGGCACGCAGTCGTAGCTCTTCGTCGGACAGCTGCCCTGTTTGAGATGCGACATCTGACTGGAGCTCAAGTTTTGTGTCGGCACGCAGGTGCCGGTATCGCGACCGTCGACCGGACAGCACGTGGGAAAGGTGAAGATCGGGTCCCCCGGCATGTCGCACGGCAAGCGGCAGGCGCCTGTATCGGCGCCGGAAAACGGGTCGTAGCAGGGTGCACACAGGTCGCCCGCGTCGCAACGCTGCTGGTGGAGCTGGCTTTGTTGCGCCGCGATGCTCGGCACGCAGCTGGACAGGCAGCGCCCTTCGGCAGCGGTCCCGTCGAAGGCGATGCACATCGGCGGCACGTATTTGCCGCCGGCCTCGACGATGGGGTCGGGGGTGCAGAATCCGCTGCCGCTCATGCACGGTGCGAGCAGGGACTGTGCGCTCGCCGGCACCGCGGTCGCAGGGATGCAGTGCGCGCCCGCGCAGGCGGTGTCGCAGTCGGGAAAGCTCGACGGGTCGACGACCGGCGGGCCCGTCCACGGGCAGGTGATGATCGTCGGCGGATCAGCCGGCATATCGCACGCGACCGTGCATGCCCCGGTCGGTGCTGTCGGATCGGCCGCCGTCGGATTGAAGCACGGCGCACAGCGTTCGTTGTCCGCGCAGACGTCCTGGGGAAGCAGCTTGGCCTGCGCCGCCACCGACGGAAGACAGACTGACAGGCAGCGCCCTTCGGCGCCGGCGATCGAGGTGCAGGTCGGCGCGACATAGTTGCCACCCGCGGCGATCAGCGGGTCGGGCGCGCAAAAACCCGCGGCACCCTTCGCCGTGCAGGCGCTGAGTAGGGCCCGCTCTGCGCTCGGCACGACGGCCGCGGGCAGGCAATGGGCGCCGTCGCACGCCGGGGCGCAGTCGTCGAGCGACGCGGGGTCGATGAGCGGTGGGCCGACATATGGGCAGGTCGGCCCGCCGTCGCCTACGGGGCCGGGGCCGCCATCGCCGACCCCGCCGTCAGAGGCCGGACAGAGCTTTTGGTTGATCTCGCAGGCGCCGGTATCGCTGCCGTCGACCGGGCTCTTGCACGGGACGCACAGCTCGCCGCCGCCGCAGCCGTCCTGGGCCAAAAGAACCGCCTCGGGGTTGTTGGCCACTAGTGTGATGCACTGGCTCAAGCACACACCGTTGCCATGGCCCAGCGACGAGATGCACGCGGCTGGCGCGTAGCCGCCACCGGCTTCGATGATCGGGTCAGGCAGGCACACCGACGGCGGCACGCCGGGACAGGTGCTGAGAATTCCGGCCAGCGCGGGTAGGACCTGTGACGCCGGCACGCAGTGCGCCAAACCGGTCCCGACGCAGCAGGCGGGCAGATGGTGCGCGCGCGGATCGTAGCCCGGCGCAGGGCTCGCCACACATGGATCGAAGATGAGCCCCCCGTCGCTGTCGATCATGATGCCGCTGCCATCGGTGCCGCCGCCGCCGTCGCCCAAACCGCCGTCGCCGTTGGGTCTCGGCGCGCGATTGGAGTGGCGCGTGCAGCCGAGCGCAGCACCGAGGAGGAGCACCAGCAGGATCATCCGCGGCAAAGATTGGCCTCCGTGATTCAGCGTACACCATCCGTCGCGGTCGCCACTCGACCTTCACCAAGCGCGACGCTCGCAACGCTCGGGTCGCCGGTGAGCCGCCTTTTTCACTGATCTTCGCTCTTGCGGTACGGTGGGGAGGGAGGCAACACGGCATGCGCGCACTGGCTTACGGGCGTTCAAACCAATGAAGCCATTTTCGCGCGGCCACTTTGCGGAGCTGCCGGAAAAACCGCGCCGTCCGCATCGCTACTTCGAGACGACGGCCCACGAGGTTCGCGTCGCGTCGGTTGGCTTTGGCGAGGTCAC
Source organism: Polyangia bacterium (assembly GCA_038325015.1). Classification (GTDB taxonomy): domain Bacteria; phylum Myxococcota_A; class Polyangia; order Palsa-1104; family Palsa-1104; genus JBBQIO01. The sequence continues at coordinate 1,063 of JBBQIO010000523.1, read as the reverse complement.
GATTCACTACCGCGAGGCCGGCTGCGGTCCGCCGCTGCTGTTGGTGCACGGGCTGATGACCAGCAGCTATTCGTGGCGCTACGTCATCGACGTGCTGGCGCGCGATTTTCGCGTCATCGCACTCGACCTGCCGGGCGCGGGTAGAAGCGGCAAGCCCGACGCGCGCTATTCAGCGGCTGCGCTGGCCACGTTCCTCCTGGAATTTCAGCGCGCGCTCGGCGTGGTCGGTTGTGCTGTCGTCGGCAACTCGATGGGTGGCATGCTGTGCATGCGCGCAGCGCTCGAAGATCCGGCGGCGTTCAGCCGGCTGTGCAACATCCATTCGCCGGGGCCGTCGGGCGCTCGCTATGTTGCGCTGCACACGGCGCTGTCAGTGCCGCCGGTGCGCGCGCTCCTGGCTTGGTGGGTCCGGCGAGCGCCGCAAAAATGGGCGCATCGCAACGTTCACTACTATGACGAGTCGCTCAAGTCGCACGAGGAGGCGGCCGAGTACGGCGACCCGTTGGCCACGCCCCAAGGCGCACGCGCGTTCGTTCGGTATCTGTGGCAGACGTTCGACCCGGCCGAATTGCGCGGCTTCATTCGCTTGCTCGGCGAGCGGACGTTTCCCATTCCGCTGCAGCTCGTCTATTCGCGGCAGGACCCGCTGGTGCCGCCGTCCATCGGGGCGGCCCTGCACGCGCTGGTGCCCGCAGCCTCGCTGGTCTGGCTCGACGACACCTCGCATTTTGCCCACGTCGACACGCCAGAAAAGGTGCTCGCCGTCGTCTTGCCGTTCTTGCGATCGCCGTAAACGCATTGGCACTCACGCTTCAGCCAACGCGGCCGGGCTATGGCTAATGCCCAATCCGCTCGAGAGAAATGACGACTCTTGACGGGAGACTTTGACGAAGCCGACGAGGCTGACCAGGCATTCAGAGAGGCAGACGGGCAAAACGAGTGTCTCGCGACGGCTCGGCCATGGCCCCAAAAGGGCCTACTGTTGCAAACAGTAGAGCCCGATGCCCGTGCCGTCGCACGCATTGGCGAGCCCATTCCACCAATCGCTGCCGGACGCCACGTT